>CAYSPA010000053.1:0-5452 GCA_964432835.1 uncultured Thermoplasmatales archaeon
GATGATCATCGATATCTTCAGAGTGTCGCCGCAAAATATGGGATATACTTTTCGAGACCAGGTAATGGAATATGCCACCAGGTTCATCTGGAGAGATTTGCTGTACCGGGAAAGACCCTTCTCGGCTCAGACTCTCATACTCCAACAGCTGGCGGAATAGGTATGCTTGCAATAGGGGCGGGAGGTTTAGATGTAGCATGTGCGATGGCTGGTGAGCCATTCTACCTGAAGATGCCAAAGGTAGTGAACGTCTATCTCGAGGGGGAACTTCCACCATTTGTCTCAGCAAAAGATGTTATACTCGAAGTCCTCAGAAGAATAGGCGTGAAGGGCGCTGTTAACAAAGTTCTTGAATACACCGGTCCTGGGGTTAAGACCCTGAATGTTCCCGAGAGGGCAACGATAACAAACATGGGAACGGAGACGGGAGCAACCACGAGTATATTTCCGAGTGATGAGATCACAAAGAAGTTCATGGAGGCGCAGGGCAGAGGAGACCAGTGGATTGAGCTAAAGCCAGACGAGGATGCAGAGTATGACGAGAAAATAGAGATAAACCTGAGCGAATTGGAGCCACTCATCGCTCTTCCACACTCGCCAGGCAACGTCAAGCCAGTTAGTGAGGTAGAGGGCATACCTGTGGATCAGGTCTGCATAGGAAGCTGTACCAATTCGTCTCTCAGAGACATGAAGGTCGTTGCGAACCTTCTCAAGGGAAGAAAGGTTCATCCAAGAGTCAGTTTAACCATATCCCCTGGCTCAAGACAGGTCGTTCTGCATCTGATAGAGTCGAGAGAGCTTTCTTATATCGTTGAGGCGGGAGCAAGAATTCTTGAGAACGCATGTGGGCCATGTATAGGTATGGGTCAGGCTCCACCTACCGATGGTGTATCCGTGAGAACATTCAACAGGAACTTCCTGGGAAGATCAGGAACAAAGAGCGCAAAGGTTTATCTTTCATCTCCAGAGACAGCGGTTGCATGTGCGATTTATGGAGAGATAACTGACCCGAGAAAACTTGGAGAGTATCCAAAGATAGAGCTCCCAGAGAGGTTCATCATAGATGATAGCATGATAATTCCTCCTCCAAAGGATGGGAGCAAGGTTGAGATAATAAGGGGACCAAACATCAAACCACTTCCCGAGTTCAAGTCACTGCCCGAGAAACTCGAGGGAGAGGTGCTGATAAAGGTTGGCGATGATATAACCACGGATCACATAATGCCAGCTGGAGCAAAGATCCTGCCATTGAGGAGCAACATACCCGAGATTTCAAAACACGTCTTCGAGGTCGTTGATCCAAACTTCTACAGCAGAGCCATGGAGAAGGGCGGAGGATTCATCATAGGTGGCGAAAATTACGGTCAGGGATCAAGCAGAGAGCATGCGGCGCTTGCGCCGAAGTATCTCGGAATCAAAGCGGTTATAGCAAAGTCATTTGCAAGGATACATCTCGCTAATTTGATCAACTTCGGAATCGTTCCACTGCTCTTCGAGAACAAGGACGATTATGACAAGATAGAGCAGAACGATAAGCTGGAAATTGACTTATCAACGCTTGAGCAGGGGAAGGTCATTGCAAGGAATGTGAGCAAGAATGTTGAGATACCTCTTGTGCATACTCTGAGTAGGAGGGATATTATCATCCTGAAGGCGGGAGGTAAGTTGATGTATATTAGGAATAAGCAGGAGGTGAGTTAGTTGGCGCAGAGAGGAATTAGAGAGTATCACGCCAAGAAGATGCTGGCAAAATACCTGCCAGAATTCTCAGACGGCAAATTCTCGATACCCGATAAATTCGCTCTGGTGACCCCAGAGAAATCCATAGATGATGTTGCAAAAGAAAATCCATGGATCAAGGAAGAGAAACTCGTCGTTAAGCCGGATCAGCTCTTTGGAAAGAGAGGAAAGCATGGTCTTATACTGCTGAATGCAACCTTTGATCAGGCGAAAAAGTGGATTGAGGAAAGGATGGGCAAAGAAGTTACCATCGGAAAGGTAACTGGCAAGCTCACCCACTTCCTTATAGAACCATACGTCGAACATGACAAGGAATACTATGTTGCTATCAAAGATGATAGAGAGTGCGATCATATTTACTTCTCCACGGCTGGCGGCGTAGACATAGAGGAGAACTGGGACAAAGTTCTGACCATAGATGTTCCGATAGATAAGGAGATAGATGATGTTGATGTCAGAGGAGTGATTTCAAAACAACTATCCGGAAAGGAACTCGATACAATTGAAGAATTCATCAAATCCCTCTACAAATTCTACAAGGAACTCTTCTACACCTTCCTGGAGTTAAATCCGTTCACCATCGTTGATGGCAGTAAAATCGTTCCTCTCGATACTGTAGCGAGACTCGACGATACCGCAATGTTCTGGATGGCAAAGAAGTGGGGAGACATAGAGTTTCCAGCTCCATTTGGAAGAGAGCTTACTCCAGAAGAAAAGTACATCAAGGAACTGGATGAGAAATCTGGTGCAAGCTTGAAACTGACAATCCTCAATCCAAAGGGCAGAGTATGGACGATGGTTGCGGGAGGAGGAGCAAGTGTGATCTATACCGATACAATCGTTGACCTCGGCTATGGTAAAGAACTTGCGAACTATGGTGAGTACAGCGGAAACCCAACGACAGATGAGACCTACGAGTATGCAAAGACAATCCTTGACCTCATGACCAGAGAAAAAGACCCGAGGGGCAAGATACTGATAATTGGAGGAGGTATAGCGAACTTCACGGATGTTGCGAAGACTTTCGAGGGAATAGTCAAAGCAATAAGAGAGTACAAGGACAAACTCAAGGAGCACAATGTTAAGATATATGTCAGGAGAGGAGGTCCTAACTACCAGGAAGGTCTCAGGATGATGAGGGAACTTGGAGAGGAACTCGGAATACCTATAGAGGTTTATGGTCCGGAGCTTCACATGACGAGAGTTGTCAAACTCGCTCTTGAGGGCGAGGGAGGTGGTAAGTGATGAGAAACCTTCCAGATTATGAGTTGTTCGACAGAAATACGCAGGCAATAGTTTATGGAAATCAGCAGAGAGCTGTTCAGAGGATGCTCGATTATGATTATCTCTGCAGAAGAGAGAAACCATCGGTTGCTGCAGTCATAGACCCGACGAGAGAGGGATACATGAAAGTCTTCTTCGGAACGAAAGAGATTCTCATTCCGATTTACAGGAGCATACAGGATGCTGTTGAAAGGCACCCAAATGCGGATGTCATAGTAAACTTTGCATCATACAGATCATCGTATCCAACAACAAAGGAAGCTCTCGAGACAGATACGATAAGAACTGTAGCGGTCATAGCAGAGGGTGTTCCAGAGAGGTATGAGAGGGAGCTTGCCTATCTGGCAAAGAAGAAAAACAAATGGATTATCGGTCCAGCAACTGTTGGAGGATTAAAAGCTGGTGCTTTCAAGATAGGAAACACCGGAGGAGCTATAGATAATCTGAAATCTCTCAAACTTTACAGACCAGGTTCCGCTGGTCTGGTTACAGTATCTGGAGGAATGGTCAATGAGATGTTCAACATTCTACATCAGAACAGCGATGGAGTGTATGAGGGTATAGCCATAGGAGGAGACCGATATCCCGGTTCAACACTCGTTGATCATCTTCTGAGATACGAGAAGAATCCAGAAATCAAGTTCATGGTGATGCTCGGAGAGGTCGGAGGAACAAAGGAATATGAAGTCGTCGAAGCGCTCGAGAAAGGACTGATAACCAAACCCCTGGTAGCATGGGTAACCGGAACATGTGCAAAGGTATTCCCCGGAGAGGTTCAGTTTGGTCACGCGGGCGCAAGGACAGGAGTAGAGAGGGAGAGCGCAGATGCAAAGAACGAAGCTTTAAGAGAGGCGGGAGCAATAGTTCCGAATTCATTTGATGAGATTGGTGAAAAGATAAAAGAGGTTTACCTGAAACTAAAGAAGGAGGGTAAGATAAAGGAAATCAAGGAAATCGAGCCACCGGTTGTTCCGATGGATTATGATGTTGCCCTGAAAAAAGGTCTCATAAGGAAACCAACGAACTTCATCTGCACCATATCAAATGACAGAGGAGAGGAACTCCTCTATGCAGGTATACCGATAAGCAAGGTCATAGAGGATGACATAGGAATAGGTGGAGTTATTGGTTTACTGTGGTTCAAGAAATTGCTCCCGGATTATGCAAGAAAGTTCATTGAACTTGTTCTGATGATAACCGCAGACCATGGACCATGTGTAAGTGGAGCACACAATGCCATAATCACCGCGAGAGCTGGTAAAGATATAATCGATGCCCTGGTCTCTGGACTTCTTACGATAGGTCCAAGATTTGGAGGAGCGATAGCAGATGCTGCCAAGTATTTCAAGGATGCATATGAGAGAGGTCTCAAGCCAGAGGAGTTCGTCAACGAGATGAAGGCAAAGGGAATCTACATTCCCGGTATAGGTCACAGAGTAAAGAGCATTCATAATCCGGATAAGAGAGTCGAATTACTCAAAAAGTTCGCATACAAGCACTTCCCGAGGACAGATTTACTCAACTATGCTCTGGAAGTCGAGAAGATAACAACCGCAAAGAGAGCGAATCTGATTCTCAATGTAGATGGCTGTATAGGAGTGCTGTTCGTTGACCTGATGAAGAGCTGTGGACTCTTCACAGACAAGGAGATCGATGAGTTCATAAACATGGGTGGATTGAATGCGCTGTTCGTGGTGGGAAGAAGCATAGGATTCATAGGGCATGCCTTGGATCAGAAGAGGCAGAAAGCGAGACTTTACAGACATCCGTACGATGATGTGCTGTACCTCTCTCCAGAGGAAGAGAAGGAGTATTTTGGAGGTGGGGAATAAATGGCAATAGATGTTGAGAAGTATAGGGAACAGATCGAGAGAGCAAAGGAGCACTTCGAAAAAATCATCATAGAGCAGCTCGAGAGAATCGAGAGAATGAAACAGGCTGAGGACTGGATCGATTACTCAAAGGTCAAACCAATAATCATTGGCGTCGTCGGAGGAGATGGTATAGGACCATATATATGTAAACATGCAAGAACAGTTCTCGAATTCTTGCTAAAGGATGAAATAGAGAATGGCAAGATAGAAATCAGAGACATAGAGGGTCTCACCATAGAAAACAGAGCAAAGGTTGGAAAGGCGATACCCGATGATGTTCTGGAAGAGATCAAGAAATGCCATGTTATACTCAAAGGACCAACAACCACTCCAAAGAAGGGCGATCCCTGGCCAAACATAGAGAGCGCTAACGTTGCGATGAGAAGAGAACTTGATCTCTTCGCGAATGTCAGGCCTGTCAAGATTCCGCAGGAAGGTATTGACTGGGTCTTCTTCAGAGAAAACACAGAGGGAGCATATATCTTGGGAAGCAAGGGAATAAACGTTACCGAAGATCTTGCAGTGGATTTCAAGGTGATAACAACTCAGGGTGC
>CAYSPA010000053.1:5552-8176 GCA_964432835.1 uncultured Thermoplasmatales archaeon
CTGTATGGAGATATTATAACTGATGAAGCCGCACAGTTGCAGGGAGGCGTTGGTACCGCTGGCGCCGCCAATATAGGAAAGAGATACGCCATGTTCGAGGCAATCCATGGAACTGCACCGAGGATGGTTCAGGAGGGTAGAGCGATATACGCAGATCCTTCAAGCATACTGAGGGCAACGGTTATGCTTCTCCAGCACATCGGCTATCAGGAGGAGGCTAAGAAGCTCGATATGGCTCTCGATATATGTGGTATCTTTGAGAGAAAGGTAGTGATAACGGGAAGATCCGATGGTGCCACGGGAGAAGAGTTTGCGAAGTATGTAATGCAAACTATCGAGGATCCACAGCTTGAAGAGAAGTGGAGGAAGTACCAGGAGAAACTCGCTGCGTAAATATCTTCTCCCCTCTTTTTATTTACAGCTGGAATTTTTGGCCTTCATGCCATCCGGATGGCGTGCACCATCGTGATAATCCTGAGGTAACGGGCTATTTCTCCTCCAGGAAAATCTGCAAAAAAACCCCGGTGTGGCAGAACCATTTTATACATCTTCCTTCATCCCGTTTTGCATGCGGTACAGGAATCCAAAACTCACGGTGGACGGAATCGTTTTCGAGGAAGGAAAGGTATTGCTCGTCAAAAGAAAGAGAGAGCCTTTCAAGGGAAGATGGGCATTACCGGGAGGATTTGTAAATTACAACGAAAAGGTGGAAGATGCGGTTGTGAGGGAGGTCAAAGAGGAGACAAATCTCGAAACAGAGATAGATCATCTATTTGGAGTGTATTCTGATCCGGATAGAGATCCAAGAGGTCATACTGTGTCTATCGTATACGTGCTGAAAAGGAGGGGAGGAACGCTTAGGGGAGGGGATGATGCGGAAGATGCCAGATTCTTTCCCCTGGATGAACTGCCCGAACTGGCTTTTGATCATGATAAGATACTTTCGGATTTCAGGAGGAAGATAAGTAATGATATGTCCAAAATGTAAACTTCTCATGAAAATAGAAGATGATTACTACGTGTGCAGGAAGTGTGGATACAAAGTGAAAAGAGGGGAAAAGGCGGGAAAAGTCGTTTCCATGAAAAGGAAAGAGAAGGAGATACCCGTGATAGAGAAGGATGTGGAAACTCTTCCAAAAACGGGGGTTATATGTCCGAAATGTGGAAATACAGAGGCATACTGGATTTTGAGACAGACTAGAGCTGCGGATGAGCCCGAGACCAGAATTTACATATGCACGAAATGTGGATACAGATGGAGGGAGTATTAGATTAGAAACTTGTTAAGAGCAATTCCCAAACTTACACCGCTTTGCTGATCTTATCTTATTATTTATCCCTGCGAATTTATCGAGATTCTCTGTTTTGGGTTTTACAACGATGTCATACCTGTTAAAAACTCTCTATATCCCCAGCATCTGTCTTTTCTTCTATCTTCTCTTTACAGACTTCTTCAGAGATGGCTGAATGTATGACTGTTATGACTGGAGATATCAAAAGAAAGCATGGTGAAAAAGAGGAATATTATCCAATATCTATCTTGAATTTGTTTGTTAATTAATTTCTTAAGTTTCTTGCTAAAATCCCATGCAAATCAAAAATGGGCCCGGCCGGATTCGAACCGGCGACCACCTGGTTATGAGCCAGGCGCTCCACCAGGCTGAGCTACGGGCCCTTCAAAAGGGTATAGATTTCTCATACTTAAAACTTAAAGCCATGAATCGTTTCTTTGATTGATGACAGATGTGAGAAAGCTGGCAATCTACCCGTTCCTGACCGAATCTAAGGAATTTGTGAGAAAGATGAACATAACAATTGATGAAATACTCACAGATATTGTTTATGAGAAGGCAAGGCTGTTTGGCGTGGAGCGAGTGATGAATGCACTTGATAAAGGGGATGTTGGGGATAGAAAGCTGAGGAGCGAATCCGATTTTATTTCCGAAATTCTTTCTCACGCGGTTGCAAAAATGATAGCGGTTTGTGTGAAAGATAATTTCGTCATCAGAAGATACGCCCTTGGAGAGGCGGTACACGCATACCGCCATCTTGTGAACGAGAATATCGATTTCATACTGAGTGTATGCAGGGACTTGAAACTCAATGTGGAAAGGTACGATGGCGGTGTGAAGATACATTTCATCGATTATCTCGAATACGCGCCAACATCCTATCAAAAATGGAAACTCATAAACAGAACCCTAGATAGGGGTTTTGTCTGTATAGAAAATAAGAATCTCAGGGACCTTATAAGAATAGTTCAGGAAGCCGTAATGAAGAAAATCATTCTGGACATCTCAGATAAGGTGTGCATAGATACCGTGGAGGATGTTTTTAGAAAAGAGATAGAGCGTATAAGAGAGTATCTCGCGAGAAGGAAAAAGAGACTTTCTTCCAGACCCGTCGGAAAGGTTAATCTGTCTGATATACCTCCATGCATGAAGGAGATACTGTCCATGATACAATCCGGAGAAAATGTCCCTCACATGGGCAGATTCGCAATCGTTGCATTCTTTCACGCACTTGGAATAAGCAGAGAGGAGATATTCAAATTATTTAGCGCCGCCCCGGATTTCGATGAAGAGAGAACGAGGTACCAGATAGATCATATAACGGGTCGGATA
>CAYSPA010000054.1:0-8154 GCA_964432835.1 uncultured Thermoplasmatales archaeon
AAAAAACAGGATGCACCCTAATTTTTTCTATTTCTTGGACTTTCGGAACTACTGAAATTACCGAATCTTCTTTCTTATCAGATATTCTATGCCGGCATCCTCCCTCTCAAAACCGAACTCCCTGCTCAATCTCAGAGAAACGATGTTGTCTTTCATGACCCTGCTGTATAGTTCCTTTATTCCCATATCCTTTGCAACCCGTATTATATACTCGGTTAGTTTCCTTCCGAGCCCCCTGTTCTGCCATGGGTCTCCAACCACCACAGCAAATTCTGCCTTATCTTTATCATCTTCATCTCTTATCAATCTGGCAACGCCTATCAATCTCTTCCTTCCATTTTCCTTTATCTCTGCTACAATCGCCATCTCGTTTCTGTAATCTATGTTGCAGTATCTTTTTATATCCTCTTTGCTCATCTTCCTTATGGGTATGAAAAACCTGAATCTTATCGTCCTCTCGGAGAAAGTATTAAAAAGCTCGAGCATCATGTCTTCATCTTCTGGCTTTATGGGTCTGAGTAATACCTCTAAACCATCCTTGAGTTTTATGTGCTCAATATATTTCTCAGGATAATCTGCACACATTCATTTATCCAAGAGTCATCGAACATTATATAAGCTTTCTATGGATACAGGCTGATGGTCATGGGAGGATCCTCGACAGAGTCTCTCAACAAATTCAAAAAGTTATATCCGGATAAATTTGTGGAGCCCGAAAAAGCCTTCAAGGAGATACACAGGGGAGACAGGATATTCATAGGCACTGGGTGTGGAGAGCCAGTTTATCTTGTGGAAAAGTTAATTGAATTCGTTCAGAAATTCCCAAAAGCATTCTTCGATGCAGAAGTTCTCCATATATGGACGTTAGGTGTTGCTCCATATACGGATCAGAAATTCAAAAGGAATTTCAGGCACAACGCCTTCTTTATAGGAAGTAACACCAGAGATGCCGTGAATAAAGGTCTTGCAGATTATACCCCAATCTTTCTATCTCAGGTTCCTTACCTCTTCAGGAACAGAATCATACCCATAGATGTTGCCCTAATTCAGCTCAGCATGCCAGATGAGCATGGTTACATGAGTTATGGCATAAGCGTTGATGTCGTGAAATCGGCCGCAGAAAGTGCAGACCTGGTTATTGCTCAGGTGAACAAACACATGCCGAGGGTTCATGGAGATTCTTTCATCCATATAGAGGATGTCGACTACATCATTCATCACGATGAAAAACTCCTCACCTATGAATCCTCTCCGAGTGATGAGGTCTGTAAAAGAATAGGGAAATATGTATCAAAACTCGTTGAGAATGGCTCTACAATCCAGGTTGGATATGGAAGTCTTCCGGATGCGATATTGAAAAGTCTCGAAGAGAAGAAAGACCTCGGCGTGCATACAGAACTGATGAGCGATGGCATAGTTGATTTGATGGAGAAAGGCGTGATAACCAACGAGAAGAAGAGCATTCACAGGGGAAAGACGGTTGCATCATTCTGCATGGGGAGCGAGAAGACTTACAGATTTATAGATGACAATCCAGAAATAGAGTTTCATCCCATAGAGTACACCAACAACCCATTTATCATAGCTCAGAATGAAAAGATGACCGCCATAAATTCCGCTCTGGAGATAGACCTTACCGGCCAGGCAACGGCAGAATCTATAGGAAGATACATGTACAGTGGAATAGGGGGACAGGCTGACTTCATGAGGGGAGCTAGGCTATCCAAGGGAGGAAAGAGCATACTCGTTCTTCCATCAACCGCTCAAAATGGAGAGGTATCGAGAATAGTTCCATTTCTGAAGGAGGGCGCCGGCGTCACGCTTACGAGAGGAGATATAGAGTATGTGGTTACAGAATATGGAATAGCATACCTTCATGGAAAGAACCTCAGAGAAAGGGCAATGAGCCTGATAGCGATTGCACATCCAAAGTTCAGAGCCTGGCTACTTGAAGAGGCGAAGAAGGCAAATCTCATATTCAAGGATCAGGCATTCATACCTGGAAAGAGGGGAGAATATCCGGAGCATCTCGAAACCTATAGAACTACTGAGACAGGTATAGAGCTTCTATTGAGACCCGTCAAGATTTCAGATGAACCTCTGCTCAAAGAATTCTTCTATTCGCTTTCGGATCAAACGATTTACAAAAGATTTATGTCGATGAGGACAGATATGCCCCATGAGAGGTTACAGGAATTTGTGGTCATAGACTACAGCAAGGAGATGGTGATACTTGCAATAAAGCAGGAGGGACCCAGAGAAATCGTTCTCGGCGTGGGGCAGTATGCAATTGATGAGAAAACCCATACCGCGGAGGTTGCGCTTGTGGTTAGAGATGACTATCAGAATAAAGGCATTGGTAAAGTTCTGCTCAGATATCTGACTGAGCTCGCAAAGAAACAGGGATTATTGGGATTTACCGCAGAGGTTTTCGCCGATAACTATCCGATGCTGCACCTGTTCTCCATAATGGGTTTTGAAATAGAGAAAAGGCTGGAGGATGGAGTTTATCATCTAAAAATGAGATTCAGGTGATAATATGAGAAAATTTCCCGATCTCAGGTATCTGTTTGAGCCGAGATCTGTAGCCGTTATAGGAGCATCTAGGAATCCGGAGAAGATAGGTTACAGGATTCTCAGTAACATAATACATGGCGGATACAGGGGAGAGGTGTATCCTGTAAATGTTAAAGGAGGAGAGATCTTAGGGAAGAAGGTTTACAGGAGCATAGAAGAAATAGATAATGAAATCGATCTCTCCATCATCGCTATACCAGCACCTTATGTTTATGATGCCGTCAAATCGTGTGCATCTGCAAATGTCAAGTTCATCATAATCATAACATCCGGCTTTTCAGAAATTGGAAACAGAAAAGAGGAAGAGAAAATAGTTGAGTTTGCAAGGTCTCATGGTATGAGAATACTCGGACCAAACGTGTTTGGTCTGTATTCTGCAAATGCATCACTGAATGCATCATTTGGTCCATCCGATATCATGCCAGGAAAAATAGCCATAATATCTCAAAGCGGCGCTCTTGGTGGAGCAATGATAGGGAAGAGCGCAGCAGACGGTATTGGGCTATCTGCGATAGTTTCCGTAGGTAATAAGGCTGATTTGGATGAAGCGGATCTGCTGGAATACTTCAGGAAGGATAAGAGAACAAGGGTAGTGCTCATGTACATCGAGGGAGTGAAGAACGGAGAAAAACTGATAAAGTCTCTTAAAGCCATGCCAAAAGATAAGCACGTTGTCGTCATAAAATCCGGAAGATCAAAGAGAGGAGCTTTGGCTGCGGCATCCCATACTGGCTCTCTCGCTGGATCTGACGAGGTTTTCGATGGCGTAGCTGACCAGTGCAGAATTTTGAGAGCAGAGAGTATAGAAGAAGCCTTTAACTGGTGCAGGGTGCTTGCCAACTCTCCGATACCAAAGGGTGACAACTCCGTCATCATAACCAATGGTGGCGGCTTTGGTGTGATGTGCGCCGATGCCTGTGAAAAGTACAACGTACCCCTGCTTGGAGACACCAATCTTCTCAAAAAGATCTTCAAAGATGTTATCCCCGAATTTGGCTCGTTCAAAAACCCCATAGATCTAACGGGACAGGCTGGACCAAAGGAATATATGCTCTCTCTCGAGAAGGCACTGAAGACCAGAGATATAGATTCTGTTCTCGCTCTGTACTGTGAGACCGGCATATTTGATTCGAGCTTTATAAGAGATGTGATAGTAAAGATAACCGAGGAATACAGAGGAAAAAAACCCATACTGTTCTCGACGCTGGGCGGCGAGGATATGGGCAAAATAGTTGCGGACCTCAGAAAAAAGGGTATCCTCATATTTGATGATGTCTACGATGCTGCATCGGGAATGGGTGCACTGTACAGGAGAAAGATGTACATAGAGGAGATGGAGCATGAAGAGCCTGCTCCGCCAATCGAATTTGATACCGAAGCGATCAGGGAAATCATATCATCCGCTCTCAAAGAGGGGCGAACACTTCTTCTCGCAAATGAGGCCAAAAAACTCATGGAGCTGGTTGGTATTCCTGTACCTGAGTGGAGGGTGGCAAGGAATCTTGACGAGGCTATCAGATTTTCGGAGGAGATAGGTTATCCGGTGGTTCTCAAGGTTGTCTCTGAGGATATTGTACATAAAACCGATGCCGGAGGAGTGGCTCTCAACATAGAGGACAGGGAGGAAGTGATAGATGCATATCAAGCCATAATGAGAAACTGTAAATCCAGATTTCCGAGGGCGAGGATAAGAGGGGTAGAGGTGTGCAAGATGGTTCCGAAAGGGATAGAGACCATAACGGGGTGCACCACAGATAGATCCTTTGGTCCCGTCGTTATGTTCGGTCTCGGCGGGATATACGTTGAGATTCTGAAGGATGTATCATTCAGAGCTGTGCCCATTACTTTAACAGATGCCAAGAAGATGGTCAGAAGCATAAAGAGCTATCCACTGCTCCTTGGGGCGAGAGGGGAGAAGAAAAGAGATATTCCAGCGATCATCGATACTCTATTAAAGTTGTCCAAGTTAATGGAAACCGTGAGAGAAATATCTGATATAGAAATCAATCCCCTGATGGTTTATGAGCATGGGAGTGGTGTTATGGCTGTCGATGTTAGAGTAATATTGGGAAGGAGGGAAAGTCCATGAAGAGTTTTGTTTTTGTTTCAAACCAGAATAATGCTGGGAAGACTACAATGATAATAGGTCTCTCGAGATTGCTCTCTGGCAAGGGGAAGAAGATAGGCTACATGAAGCCCTTTGGAGAGAGGGTTGTCTACAAGAAGAAGAGGCTCTGGGACTATGATGCAGCTGCGATGACAAGGATATTTGGTCTGAAAGACAATCCTGAGGATCTCAGTATAGGATTTGATCATTCAAAATTACTGTACATGTACGACAGGAGCGGGATAGAGGAGAAAGTTAAGGAATGCTTTGGCAGAGTGAGTGAAGGAAAGGATTATGTCTTCATTGAGGGGAGCAAGAACCCGAGATATGGATGTTCAGTTTACCTTGATCCTCTATCCGTTGCAGAATATACAAATTCAAAGATTGTATTTGTTGCCAGCGGAACGGATGATTTCGAGATAATCGATGACATCTATCATATGAAAGAATCCGTAAAGGGATTTGATGAAAGACTCGTTGGAGTTATAATAAACAGGGTAAAATCCATGGATAACTGGAAAGACGTGTATCTTCCTCTCCTGGAAAAGAAGGGTGTAAAGGTTCTTGGAATAATACCGAGAGTTAAGGAATTGGAGATAGCAACACCCCAGATCATAGCGGAGCAACTATTTGCAAAGGTGATATCTGGAGAGGAATGGCTATCCAAAAATAAGATAGAGGATGTTTTCATAGGTGCGATGTCTGCATCTGCTGCGGTAAAATCTCCGATATTCAATAAGGAAAACAAACTCATTATTACGAGCGGGGACAGAACCGATCTCATAGTTGCCTCTCTCGAGCACGGAACATCGTGCATCTTATTGACAAACAACATCATACCTCCACCAAACATCATAGAAAAGGCAAACAAGCATCAAGTTCCTCTACTCCTCGTCCCGTGGGATACCTATACGGCAGCTAAACATGTTGAGAACATAAGGATTCTTCTGAACGAAAAAGACCTCGAAAAACTCGAACTTACGGAGAAATTGATCAAAGAAAACGTGGATGTCGGTTTCTTAGAAAAGTGATGATTTGACATCAACATCAAAAAAAGTAAACAGTAAGAATCCATACACTCCTCTTCCCATCCAAATTGTGCCTTTAATATAACTTCACCTATACTGAGAATACTAAACGGGCTTCACTCACTCTGCCTAATAAAGAATTAAATAAATCATCTTCGCTTACTTGAATTATGACTAAAATATACGAAATGAAAGCAAGAAACATTTTCCATAAAACCAAAATTCCTGGTGCTGGCTGGGGTCTCAACTATTATCGTGGTTGCACTCGCAGATGTGTTATTGTTATCTGAAATTTGTCTGTAGATGGAGAAAACAAAAAGAAAAATGGGGAGAATCTGTTGACGTAAAAATAAATGCACCGGAATTGGGTACTGCGAAGTTAATTGTGGAGACTCCTCATGGCTATCTTGTTATTATATATCATATCTAAAGATAGGGATTTCGCTCATCCACAAATAATTTCGAAGTACCAACTGGTTAGGATTTACTTTAAACATACAGGCTCTCTAAGTTCAAATAGGCAAGACCCAATGAACTCTCGCAATCCGTTCGGTGCCTACGCACTCGGACAAGATGCGGGTATGCAGTTCGCTCCGCTCACTTCGCCTAGATGTCACCACCAAACTTATGCTCGCCGAGATATTATCTATTGATTATGGGGAGGCAGTGGAGGCAGTGGCATCTATTTTCTCTCTTTCCTGCCAACAACGAGGTATATGATGAGACCTATTAGACCTAGGAGGAACACCACAAGGAACCAGAGAATCGCATGCTCATCACCACGACTTTTCGCATCTTTATACGCCCATAGTCCTATGAGAAGCCATATTATGAACCATATTATCGACCCTACTATACCCCAAATCCCAGGAAGGAACCATATCCAAGATGGCGGCTCTGGAGAACCTGTTGAACCTCCACCGCTGGAGATCCCACTGCTGGATCCGGGCTCCCAATACAAGGTATCTCCTACAATGCCACTTCTTCCCGTCTCAAAGGAAACCGTGCTAATATCTGTGTTTTCTATACTGCCTATATTTTGTATATTTTTATCAACATAAAACGATAACTTGTTGTCAGAGATGACATAGTCTTTACCCTCAGTTAATGTACTTACATCGTAATTAACGGTCATTGAAGCTAATTTTTTATAGCTTCCAAAATTAAACGCTGTTAGATCGAGGGTTATCACATTATTGTGGAAATATACATTTATCAAATAATCATGCTCAGAGTTATTTGCAGGATTCAGGTTAATCTGTCCTCTTACCTTCATCCAGAACACTATGTAGTCTCCATCTGGATATGCTCCTGCTTCAACAATATCAAAATCCGGATCAGTAACATCCTGGGGATCAGTGGCTGTAAAATTTGGGGCCGCTGATGCAAGACCACTGAATAGCGTTGTAGCTACTATCAGCAAGGCGAATATACCAACCATTTTTTTCATTTGATCACCACAGTGGACATTCATTCTTAGTATTTAAGATTTGGGTAAAAATAGGGTTTGTCGAAAAAATCGACATGAAACTTAATGCCCTCATCCCACTTACATCTTAAAAGGAGGGGATGAGAAATATGAGATACTGGAAGAGTAGATTCACCGTTCGATATCAACACCAAAATATTATACACGCTGATTTGGGAACAATGTGGGAAAAATATCTTAAACAACCAAGCTTTAATTAACCAATGTACATGGCATGGAGGGCGCCGGCGACGGTCATATTAATCATCCTGACGATACTCGTTATATTCAGTGGCTGTATCAAAGACTCGTACATAAAGTACGGCGATATTCAATACAGAGAGATTCCAGGTGTTGACCCTAATCTGATATCACTCGATATCTACGTGCCAAATATTCCCCTGAAAGATGAACTGAAAGATCCCTTTCCGGTCATGATATGGGTTCATGGTGGAGGATGGATAGCTGGAGATAAGGCAAATCGCCTCGAACACAAGATACGACTCTTTATAAATGCCGGCTGGATATTTGTGAGCGTAAATTATCGCCTCTCTCCAAGTGATATACCGTCCAATCCAGACGATATGGATCCAAATCGCATTAAATATCCGGTGCATTGTCAAGATGTTGCTTCCGCAATCGCATGGGTATATCACAATATCGCAGATTACGGCGGAGACCCCTCTCAAATATCTCTGATGGGTCACTCTGCTGGAGCATACATTGTTTCGGCAATAGCCACCAATGAATCCTTTTTGAAGGAGTATGGATTGAATCTGAGCATAATAAAACATGCTGTGAGTTTGGATACGGAAGGATATGATATCGATACTGTAATTAAATACGCCCCTTCATCCCTATCATTGCTTTACATAAATGCATTCGGAAACGACCCCAGTGTATGGTACGATGCATCCCCTATAAACCATATCGAATCTGGAAAATCAATACCGCCATTCTTTGTTGTAACGCGC
>CAYSPA010000055.1:0-7552 GCA_964432835.1 uncultured Thermoplasmatales archaeon
TCTCAAAGAGTTTCAGGAATTTATCTGTTATCACATCCATTCTGTTCTCCTCAACGTATTTCCTCGCATTTTCCCTGAGTTTTTCTCTGGTGTTTTTGTCTTCTATCAAAAGAGAAAGCTTGTTTACTAAGTCATCAACATCCCTGTACAGCAAAACGGGATTATCTTCTGGAAGTGTCTCAAAATGCCTCGTGTTGGGTGCAACCGTTGGAACCAGAGAGCCGATGCACTGACAGAGAGTGGATGATACGACAACCTTATCGGTGCGACCCTTCGGTAGGAGGTGTATGTCCGATGAGTGCAGATACCCGTACACCTCCTCTGTATCCTTTATTCTTTCCCTTTCCTGAATGAGCCATTTTCTGCTGAGATTAAGCAAGCCATCGGACCTCACTATTCTGTAAATGAAATCGTATTTGTTGCTCAATCTGTCCAGCGCCTCGATAAAGTCGGCATATTCCTTCTCCGGTTGTCTTCCAAAACTGAAGAGTTTTATTCCATCTTCACCAAATTCTCTGTTACCGGGATTTACGGGATAACACGGGTATGGAATCACGTGGATATTTCCTCCATAACCTCTGAGCATCTCCACATACCTGTCATCAAATACGGCCACGAAGTCAAAGATATCCAGAGATGAATATTTCATGCTCTCCCTATCACCTTCATGAACAACCACACCGGTTGTGATTCCTCCTTCTCTCAACATGCCAACGAGGCGTTCCACATCCTTATAGGGGATACTCGTGTATGACTCCACAAGCAATACATCAAAATCTTCTTTCATTATCTTATCCAAATCTATGCCGCCGCCGGACATCGTCGAGGGTTCCATCTCGCGGTAGCATCTAACCACAAAATCCTCATCCTTTCTGACAATCCGGTGGTGCCACCACTTGTTTGCGCTGTCCAGATACGGCGCGAAAATTATGACTTCCTCACCCCTCTTTAGCATTTCATTCACCAGCATCTCGGCATGCATCGCCACCCCACAGGTTGCGTTCCATCTTGTGAACAGTGCAACTCTCACTTCACCACCCCCTTCAACGACGGTTGTAATCATATAATATGACAAAAGGTAAATCTTTTAAATCTTACTGAAATTGAAGAGGGATATGTTCTCCCACGTAGAGAAGAATTTCCACAGAGAGAACAGAACCGTGGATATAGTGAGAAGGGTGGGTGTGATAACTCCGGGAAATCTAAGATTGAAGGGACATCCTGTAGAGAGACCCGTGTCCGCCTTCAATCCCTCGTTCATTATAGAAGATGGTAAGATGGTCATATACGCGAGGGTGATCCTCGGGTATTTCACATACTCTAGTATCATTTGCGAGATAACCCTGCCATGGGAAGAATATGAGGAGCTCTCCGCAAAGGAATATGAAGCTGAGATAAGGATACTTCCAGATAGCAAGTATGATATGTGGGGTGCCGAAGATCCGAGAATCAGTGTTGTCGATGGAAAGCGTTTCATAACGTACTGCGGTAGGACGATAAACTACTTCAATCAGTCGGTATGGGTGGAGAGAACTCTCCCCATAGTGGCGAGATATGATGGGGAATGGAAAAAGGTGTGTGTATTTCGCCTACCCAGAGAGATCAGAGGCTTTCTCATAAGTGATAAGGATGCCTTTATTTTCAAAGTATCTGATGGTTACAAACTGTTTCACAGATTGCATATGAAGGATAACAATTTTTATCTGGTCGTCAGCGATGTGGATAAAGATATCGCCACAAGTGACGATTTCGTGGAGATCGAGGTGAAAAATCCAACGGTGGTTTTGAGGAAAAAGGACTTCGAAGATAAAATTGGATGGGGAACTCCCCCCGTAAAGGTTGATGATTTTTATGTATTGTTCCTCCACAGTGTGGGCAAAGAAATGAAGAAGTACAGGATTTTCGCGGTGGCGATGGACGAAAACATGGAGATCATCGGCGTCTCACCCCATTACATAATGGAGCCGAAGGAAATCTATGAAAGATATGGAGATAGACCATATGCCATATTTCCATGTGGTG
The DNA here is from genome assembly GCA_964432835.1 of uncultured Thermoplasmatales archaeon. GTDB lineage: Archaea > Thermoplasmatota > E2 > DHVEG-1 > B18-G2 > B18-G2. The sequence goes on from CAYSPA010000055.1 coordinate 2,023, forward strand.
CACAGCTGGTTGATGACAGGATCATAATATCTTACGGCGCCGCCGACTCCGTGATGGCCTTTGGAGAAGTGGATGTCAACGAGCTCCTGTCCATCATGAAGATTTAGAATTTTCGATGGCGATTTGGTCAGGATTGATCTAAACCTTCTCTAACTTTAACGGCGATGCCGTGATTGAAAGAGAGCATTTCCTCCCTGTTCAGCAAACATCTTCCAACGGCAAGAAGTTCATCATCCTCGTTCACCACGATGCATTCATCGTGAGGTCTCAGTTTCGAGTCGCAGTCGATGACAAATTTTGCAAAGACGTTTCTTCCTTCTCTTATGAATCTGGACACATCATTTTCCACAATAACTCGATACCTTGGAGGTGCGTAAAATTCATGAAGAATCCTGGCTCCGGCGATCTTTAGAGTAAACATTCCATCCCGCGCCCTCATCGAAAGTATGTGTCTTCCATCTACAAAAACATTCCTTATTTTACCCGTGGATTTGGATTTCCTGATGCTTATCTCGCCGTCGAGCAGTATATCCGATACGCCCTTACCAAACTGCATATCAACGGTTAGTCTCACCCTGTCGATGTCCAGATTTCTCTTTCCCCTCTCTGGTTTTTCAACAGGTTTGACTTCGTTCTTCTCCAGAAGTTTGTTCAGGATTCTCTCGGCCAGTTCCTCGCTTTCCTTATCTATCACTTTTGGAAATACAGATTGAGCAATCGGATACATCTCGTCCAGTGGAAGGGGAACGGGACCAAATGGTGATTTTATGACAATATCTGTTTTGCTTCTCTCCCACTCCTTTCTATAAGTCCTGCCATAAGGTTTCTCGACCTCTTCTCTGACAATGATCTCGCCAGATGGTTTGTACACAGAAAGCAACCTCTTTTGATACCTGTAAACAATCGGTCTGTGCATGGAGTGGCGGTTGATGTAAAAAAAAGCAGATTTTCTGGATACTGGTTCGAATCTTTCGAGCCATTCCTTGATGCTCTCTCTTTCCAGGAATCTCAATGCATCCATAATCAGTGGATTGATGGAAGCTTTTTCCTCTACGAGTTCCCATAGGCTACCTTCTCTTATCGACATCTTTATTCTCTTCATCTCGGAGAAACAGATGTAAAGGTTGTGCAGGGCTATGTTTCTCTCCCTCTCCTCTTTATTCATTTCTTTCAGTTCCTTTGCATCCACTCTGCTACAAACCGGACAGTTGCATGGAATTTCCTCCATATCCTGCAGTTTTTTTGTGCCCCAGGGGAAAATGAATCTTTCATCTCTCGCATATTTGGCATAGGATGAAGAATCCATCATGTCCACGCCGAGAGCGATGGCAAGCGGGAAAACCATGGGATGCCCGGCGCCGAAAAGATGAATGGGTCTTGATAAAGGCAGGTGCATTTTTGATGAAACTATGCATCTGACCAGTTCATCGTATCTCTGGTTCTCCATCAGAGGAACAACGCCTCCAACCGGATGGATGTCACAGTCGATTTTGCCCATTTCCTCGGCACAACGGGCTCTCAAATCCTCATAAACTCCGCCCTGCACCGTGCATGCTGCGAGCATTTTATCTTTTACAACTACGCTTTTCCTTGCCCTTTTCACCGTCTCGATAACCTTTCTTTTTGCGGTGGTGCGATTCTCGTCTGGCTCGGTGAAGAGGTCGAGTATCGTTCCTATATCGCTCCCCATATCCCTCTGAAACTCGAAGATTTCCAGATAATCGACATCAACAGAACCATAGACGTGTGATTGAAATGTCCCCGAATCCGTCATTATAACTCCATCAAATTTCAAAAGAGAATGAATCCCTTCAGAGAGAGCCTTTCTCCTGAGTTTATCGCTCCTGTATATTATGTAGGAGTTTGTTATGATGGCATTTACTCCAAAAAGTTTTCTCATCTCATCGGGTTCGATCAGCATTTTGTTGGGGTTTATAACTGGAAGAAGTGCGGGAGTCTCTATTATGCCGTGCGGCGTCTCCAGGCGCCCTATTCTGGATAAACAGTCTCTCTCTTTGATTTCGAATTTCGCCATTTTATCCTATCTGTATGGGATTGACGATCTTTTTGAGTATGGCTATTGCGGAGAGCGAAGCTATGTAACTGGACTTTGGATTGTTGGGGTTGGGCATATTTTCTATCTCCGCTCTCAACCTTCCAAATTTACCGTGAGCGAGTACTTTATGGTGGATTCTCGCGGCAACCGGATCGGCGACTATCTTCACTCTTGTGCGGTCGAAGCCGATTCCGGCCATGGATACGCATGCGGCCACATTGATGTTCTGAGGGAATAACTTTACGGCATCTCTTGCGGTGCCATCAAAGACAACCGTTCTCCTGTCGTAACTTTTGCCAAGAGATTCCGGTGGTTTTGTCGTAACGAGAGTAACCTCATCCAAGCCACCAATGCTTGCAGCATATATCCCGTCGACACCACATATGGCTCCAGATGGGAGGTAAATCTTGCACCCGTTTTTCTTTGCCGTATCTATCAGTTTTTCCCTGAAAGCATCATCAAAAAGCGCACCCATGCTCATTATAACCATATCCTTCTTTGCTTTCAAAATCTTTTCTCCATATTCCTCTACGGCTTCCTGGGATGCCGTCTCGAATACGACGTCGGATTTCTCTATGAGTTCGTCTACATCCTTTGCCCTCTTTCCCTTTTTGAGTTTTTTCGCGAGTTTCTCCTCGGCTTCCTCGACTTTATCATAGAGATATATCTCCTCTATCTCTTCCATCTCATCCGCAGCCAGTGCCACATCTGTTCCTATCGCCCCGCATCCTATGATACCTATGATCATAAACTCACCAGCACGATAATACCAAAGAGGTTAAATATAGATTGTCCTGAAAACGTCGAGATCTATCACCATGTTGAACTCTCCGAGATAAGAACTGGCTTAATACATCTTCCATCTTTCTGTTCTTGTCGCGCAGTTTGATTCTTTTTGGAAATCTGCTCACCTCTATAACGAGATACTTTCCCTCTCTTCTGTAACCCCTGATCTCTTCCCATCTGATGAACCTGCGATTTACATCGATTCCATTTTCGTAGATTATGAGCTTGCTCGATGTGAATAAACCGAAAATAGCGGATGTGAACATTATCGCGGTAGATATGATGGTGGATGGTAAATCCTTATCCCTGGAGTAAGAGATATATGCTATGGCCATGACAACGATAACAAGAATCATGGCAATTGCTACCGCAGTGGTTTTGTTATCTCCGAGTGGCTTTTCCGAGATCTCCATCAGTTTCCTTCCCTTTCTGGGATCTATCTGTACATCTCTGAGAGAACCACGCTCTCGGCGCCCGGCAGATAGGTCTCGCAGAAAAACCGCGATTATGAGAACAACTGCGGTGATGGAAGTAACTATCAGGGTTGTCTCGATTGGTAAATATAGTATATGAGCCTGGATGATATACACGATGATAACAATTAGAGCGATGAGCAGGATTCTTGCCGGATAATTTTTCTCCCATTGCTCTTCCATGCGTTTCCCCGTAGACAGGGTGAATTTAAAATATTTATCCCGCTCCGAGTTTCTCACCGTCGCATCTTCTCTGCAAGCATGAGGGTTTTAAATCAAAGGATTGACCATACCTCCTGTTCAATGTAAATGGTCTCTCCACCGGTGGTTTCTGCCTCCACTCCCATAACGTGCCTGCCTATTCCCCTGCTGTTATAAAACCACTTGTATGGAGGCGCATCATCTGAAAACTTGATTTCACCGTCGATGTAGAAGTTGATTTCGTCAATCTTGTGGTTTTCATCTTCCGCTGATACCTCAACGGTTATACCACCAATTACTACCGTTTCGCCTACGTAGAATAGTTTTCTGTTGAGTAAATACAAGTAACCTGGTTTTGGTTTGGCAAATGTTATTTCGATACCGGTTGTATTTTCCAGATCCACCTTTCTGAAAAATTCCCTGTGCTGTAAACCGTTGATCCAAGTTTCGTTGCTGAGAGTTGGGTAAAACGGAGAGTAGATTTCAAACAATTTCAGTTTGTAGCTCCACATCTCATCGCTCAGGTTGACTATATCGGTTACAGGTGGTGGGTCCATTTTCTCCGGACCAAACCATCCAGGATCTCTATTGAGGGTATAGTAGTAGCTGATAGAGATATTATTCTCTCTCAATTCCAGAAGTGCCTCATCAAGGAGCTTGGCTACTGTCACGTGTTGACAACTATGCCTAAAACCGTTCGTCGATTCAAAACCTATAACCATATCTGGCTTGTATTGCATGATCAGTTGCCTGATATGGTCTTTTACCCCCATCTCCTCGAGTTCTTCGATCACCTCATCCAGTTGGTTCCATTTTTTACATCTGGGTAGCTGTTTACCCATTTGCTCCTCTATCCTTATATAATCTGCCCCACCGAGGAACTCTGCTGACATGCCGTTACTTTCAACGAATTTTGGATTGTAGTATAAAGAAACTATGACCAGATGACCTTTTCAGATCCCTTGTAAAATATCCAAAAACTCCTGCTGTGTATAGCTCGTCATCGGGATGCGCTCCAAACCACATTATAATTTTTGCATTGGCCAACTCTTCCCAGAAGGAGTTTTTGTATTTGGTTGTGCTTTGCAGTGGCCATATCGATTCATCTTTTCTGGCACAGTACTTGTACAGGAAGTCCAGAATCCAGGGTAAAAATTCTTCGTATCTGTCCCAAGGCGCATGCCCGGCGCCTTCCAGCGGATGTAAACTGTAATAGACTCCTACCTCTTCACAGCGCCTGGAGATATTCTCTGCTTCGCTGTACGGTACTACTTTGTCTTCTGTACCATGTATGATCAGCACAGGGGGTTCTCCCGGGTCAATTTCTGTAACATTGCCATACAGTCCGCCCCATAGATCTATGCAGGCTGTTACACTTGATGAATAACCGGGGTTGCCGCTATCTCCCTCGAACTCGGGTTCTCTGAGGTAGGTAACATGTAAAGCTGTTATTGCTCCAGCTGATGCGCCGATGAGCGCTATGCGATCGGGGTCTATCCCGTAATCATTTGCGTGGGCTCTGAAGAAGCGGACTGCCGCTTTTGCATCATACATAGCCTCTGTGATTGCTCTACTCTTGTTGAAGTTCTCTGGTGGCTGTAATCGGTAGTTTATCGATGCTGCCACATAACCCATTTTTGCAAGGAGTGTACAGAGTTTTACCCATTTGCCGCTCGCCTTATCTCCTCCGATGAAAGCGCCTCCATGAATTGCTATCACCAGTGCCCTCTTGCGGGCAAAATCGCCTTTTGGTTCATAGATATCCATGAGAAGATCGGTGAGGTTACCAGTATAATCATGGGCTTGTCCGTATACTACATCTTTATGAACAATTACATTGTCAAAAACTATGCTGGCATAGCGGTCTTTTGGATATATATCACTTATACATCCTGTGATTGAAAGCATTACAAATAAACCAGCTACCACCAAAGCTTTCCTGTACATGGAAGATGACCCCATCAAACTTTAATTTGCATCTATCATTAATATAATTTTACCCAACTGCCCACCA
>CAYSPA010000056.1:0-7487 GCA_964432835.1 uncultured Thermoplasmatales archaeon
TCAGGCTCTTCCCGTCCCAGCAGAGGATTTTCAACAAATCTCTTAACGATTGCACCTCACCCCCCCGAGGAATGGGGTGCAATTGTTTTTATTCTTTCAGGCTAATGTTGACAGCACCATTCGATCATCGTAAACTCTATAAACGGATAAGGAATCCTCTCAACCATGGCGGTCGGCTTTGTACTCATAACGGTGAGTCCCCTCAAGGAGAAAGAGGCCTTTGAGGAGATTTCAAACATCGAGGAAATCAAAGAGATATACCCTCTGTTCGGGGAATACGATATACTGGCCAAGGTGGAAGCTGAGGACATTGATCAGATAGGTTCCATAGTTATAAGTAAAATAAGAGCCGTTGCTGGAGTTATAGATACAAAAACTTTTCTAACGAGCAAGAGTCTGGAAGGAGCGTGAAAAATTAGCCGCAGGCTGATAGTTGCCAAGTGCCCCTACATCGATATGCAGTAAGTATTATTTAAATGCTTTCAATTTTCTCCTTATGCCCGGAGAACTGATATTCATCGGTGCGGGATTGAGCAGAGATGATATTTCTCTAAAAGCTCTTTCTGCTGCAAAAAGCTGTGACGTGATTTTTGCGGAAGAATATACCTCGAGATTATCCGACTGCAGCATGAAAGAACTGGAAACAATCATTGGCAAGAAGATCAATGTTCTGAGAAGAGAGGAGGTGGAAGAAGAGGAGATACCGATAAGACACGCTTTAACCAAGAAGGTTGCGTTCGTTGTGGCGGGAGACCCCATGACTGCGACCACGCACATCTCCCTCAGAGTAGAAGCCGAGAAAAAAGGCATCAAAACAAGGGTGATACCCGGAGTGAGTGTTTACACCGCGGTGCCGAGCATACTGGGTCTGCAGCATTACAAGTTCGGCAGAACGACGACCCTCGTCTACCCCGAAGAAAATTTCTTTCCACTGAGTCCCTACTACGTCATAAAGGAAAATATGGAAAGGGGGCTTCATACCCTCGTTCTCCTCGATATCAATGCCGAAAGGAACAGGTTAATGACCTTGGGAGAAGCCATCGATATTCTCCTCGAAATGGAGAACAGAGCAAAGGAGGATGTGATAAAGGAAGATCTGCTCGCGTGCGCCGTCGCCAGGGCGGGCGCCGGGGATTCCATAGCAATAGCGGGTACGATAAAGAGGCTCAGGGAGGAGGATTTGGGAAAACCGCCACACACGATGGTGATTCCAGGAGAACTTCACTTTGCTGAGAAGGAAGCATTGAAAATCCTGTGCGGATACAGAGAGATGTAGGATTTATATTCTTTCTCTTCTTATAAGATATACGTCGTGGAAACGGGAGCAAGGGAATTGCTGGCAAAAATGAATCCGAGATTCTACGAGAGGCATCGGGAGATAGATGATAGCGATGCCTTTTTTGAGTACATGGTCAAACCCATAAGACCAAGCATAAGAATAAACACCCTCAAATGTGAGATTGAACAGGTGGTAGAAAATCTGACCCGACGTTTTGAACTCGAGAGAATTCCATGGTGTGACGAGGGCTTTTACATAAACACCGGGAGTTATGGCGATATAATCGAATACCGTCTCGGTCTGATTTTTCCCCAAGAGGCTGCATCGATGATCCCGCCCCTCCTTCTGGAGTTATCGAACGAGGACATCGTTCTTGATATGTGTGCTGCACCGGGCGCAAAAACCACGCAGATAGCTCAGTACATGGAGAACAAGGGTTGCATAATTGCAAACGAACCAAATATCAGAAGGATAAATGTTCTCATATCCAATCTGCAGAGATGCGGGGTTCTCAACACACGGGTCACGAAATTCGATGGCAGATTTTTTTCAAAGTATGAAAAACGTTTTGATTCGGTTCTGGTGGATGCGCCATGCAGTAATGCAGGCATGGTGAGGAAGAACTTCAAATATCTGAAATCATGGAGAGAGAAGGAGATAGAGCATCTATCCGGACTTCAAAAAGCACTCATCATAGCGGGTTACAGAACACTCAAAAAAGGCGGCGTACTCGTATACTCGACCTGTACCTTAGATCCTATGGAAAATGAGGAAGTTGTTGACCATCTTCTCAGAAACACGGATGCCGAGATAGAAGAGATAGAACTACCATTGAGAAGGAGAGAGCCGTTTGTTAATTTTGGAGATAGGGAGTACACAAGTGAGGTAAGGAAATGCCTGAGAATCCATCCTCAGGATAATGATACCGAAGGTTTCTTCGTTGCCAAGATGAGAAAGCCGTAGGTGGTATGATGTGCAGAAAAAAGGTGATGAGATACCTCAGAGAGCAGTTCGGTGTAAGCGAAGACGATTTAGACCTCGAATTTGTCGAAAAGGAAAACGGCAAGGTCTATGCGAAAAGAACGGACTGCAAAAGAGTTGAGATAAAGAGGCACAGACATTATGATGGCCTGTATTTTGGAAAGTTATGTAAGGATGGTCTCAGATTGTCCATAGAGGGGTCTTTCATCGTGGGAAGATTTGCTAAGAAAAATGTAATCGAACTTGATGAGGAATATGCCACAAAATGGATGTCGGGGGAAAACTTGAACATAGAGGCAGAGGGCTACGTTATATTAAAGTGGGGTCCGTACTTTCTCGGATGCGGTAAGGGAGATGGAAAATCGATAAAAAATTATGTGCCAAAGGACAGGAGGTTATCTTATGGAAATAGGAGAGTTTCAGAAGATGATGGATGAACTGTATGGCTCGAGGGACAGAAAGAGAGGGGTGGAAAAGACCTTTCTGTGGGTTATAGAGGAGATGGGAGAACTCGTCAGGGGAATAAGGAAGAAAGACAGAAAAGAGATAGAGAATGAATTCGCCGATGTCGTGGCATGGATATTTTCACTTGCAAATCTTCTGGATGTGGACATAGAGAAGGCTATTGCCAAATACGATGGAAAATGCCCCAAATGCGGAAAATCTCCGTGCATCTGTGAGGACGGATGGAAACCATAGTTTAAGAGAAATCCGGAGGCGAACTTTTGCGGCCGCGGGGCGCCCGATAATCCCAAACACTCTCCTATGTTTCAAATCTGCTCACGCATATAACCTTGTCATCTTTCCTTAGTCTGACGATTCTCACACCCATCGTATTTCTTCCCTGTCTCCTTATATCCCTCACCCTCAATCTGGTCATCATCCCCGCTCTGCTCACAACGAGTATCTCGTCATCATCCTTTACCGATTTAGCAAATACCACTTTGCCGTTTCTCTCATTTGTTATTATAGTTCTCACTCCCTTGCTCCCCCTGTGCGTTTTTCTGTAATCTTCCAAGGGTGTTCTCTTTCCAAACCCATTCTCTGTAACCGTGAGGATGTCGCGCTTCTCTGTTATGTAATCGAGGGATACGACCTCATCGCCCTCATCAAGTCTTATTCCAATAACCCCCCTTGCACTTCTTCCCATCGGTCTGATTTCGTCTTCGCCGAACCAGCATGCCTGTCCGTTTTTGCTGGCTACGAATATCTCTCCGTCGCCGGAGGTTTTAATCACATCAACCAGCTCATCATTTTCATCGAGATCTATGGCTATGATTCCACTTGACCTTATGTTTCTGAAAAGCTCCATCTTGCACCTCTTGATGAAACCCCTTCTGCTGACAAAAACCAGGTAACCATCTTCATCGAATGATTTTACGGGTACCGCGGTTATCACGCATTCTTCTCTATCAAGTTTTGGTAGGATGTTTATCATCGCCTTTCCCCTCGAGCGACGCCCGCCCTCTGGTATCTGGTAGCACTTTAGTTTGTAGACCTTTCCCCGATTTGTGAACAGCAGTACATGATCGTGTGTCGAAGCAACAAATGACAGTTTGAGAAAATCCCCTTCCTTAATATCCATTCCCATCAGACCCGTGCCTCCCCTCCTCTGGATCCTGTAGGTGGTGAGGGGCATCCTTTTTATATATCCCTGGTCAGTCAGCACAACTATCATGTCCCTCTCCTGGATAAGGTCTTCCAGCTCTATCTCCCCCTCTTCCTCGATGATTTCCGTTCTTCTCTCATCGCCAAATTTTTCCTTTATCTCGAGGAGTTCCTTTTTGATTTCCTCGAGAATATGCTTTCTATCGCTGAGCAACCACTTCAATCTCTCTATCTCTTCCTTTGTTGCCCGATGATCTTTTTCAACGCTCTCCCTTTCCATTCTGGTCAATCTCTGCAACCTCATTTCGAGGATGGCTTTTGCCTGAACCTCTGATAGCGAAAAACCGGTCATGAGATTGTGCTTCGCCTCTTCAACATCTCTGCTTTTTCTTATAGTTTCTATAATTTTGTCGATATGGCTGAGCGCTATGAGAAATCCTTCCAGTATATGCAGTTTTTCTTCGGCTTTTCTGAGCAGATACTTGCTCCTTCTGGTTATGACATTGACCCTATGTCTTATGAAGGCCTGTATCATCTCCTTGAGGGATAGTATCTTTGGCTCCCCCTCCACTATAGCAAGGTTGATGATGCCAAATGTAACCTGAAGCTGCGTATGCTGGAATAATCGGTTGAGAATGATATCCGGAATGACATCCCTTCTCAACTCTATGACGACCCTCATCCCCTCCCTGTCGCTCTCATCTCTCAGATCGGTTATGCCCTCCAGTTTTCCATTCCTGACGAGATCTGCTATCTCTTTCAGAAGATTTGATTTATTAACCTGATAGGGTATCTCCGTGATAACGATTTTCTTTCTGTCTTTACCTTCTATACTCGCTTTCCCTCTTAACCTTATCAATCCCCTCCCCGTTTCGTAGGCTCGTCTTATACCAGATCTTCCACATATGATTCCACCGGTTGGGAAATCCGGTCCTTTTACTATCTCCATCAATTCATCCGTCGTTATTCCTGGATTGTTTATAACCGCGATTATACCGTCGATCATTTCGCTGAGGTTATGGGGAGGGATGTTCGTCGACATCCCAACCGCTATACCCGATGAGCCATTAACCAGAAGGTTTGGAAACTTCGAGGGCAGAACCTCCGGCTCCCTCAACGTGCCATCAAAATTGTCCCTCCAATCTATCGTATCCTTATCTATGTCCTCGATCATCATCTCGGCAATCTCTCTCAACCTGACTTCCGTGTATCTCATCGCCGCCGGCGCATCACCATCTATGCTACCAAAATTTCCCTGACCGTCTATTAAAGGATATCTCAGAGAGAAATCCTGCGCCATTCTCGCCAGAGCATCATATACAGCCTGGTCTCCATGCGGGTGATACTTACCCAGAACCTCTCCAACCACTCTCGCTGATTTCTTGAAGGGCTTGTTGTGATACAGACCCATCTCGCTCATCGCGTAGAGTATCCTTCTGTGTACGGGTTTCAAACCATCCCTGACATCTGGAAGGGCTCTGCTCATTATCACGCTCATGGAGTAATCTATGAAGCACCTTTTCATCTCGCTCTCTATCGTTCTGATGATAATTTCTCCAGTTTCATCCATACCCCAACACCCTAAATATCAAGATTCATAACCTCTCTCGCGTGCTCTTTTATGAATTCCTTCCTTGGTTCCACCCTTTCTCCCATGAGAATGGTGAAAAGCTCGTCCGCTTTTATTGCATCCTCTATGGTTACCTTAATTATCTTCCTCCTTTTTGGATCCATGGTTGTTTCCCAGAGCTGCTCCGGATTCATTTCTCCAAGACCCTTGTACCTCTGTATCACTACACCTTTTTCTCCGAGGAGTTTGAGTTTTTCCTCCTTTTCCTTTTCGGAGTATGCATATTCAACTCTCTTTCCCTTACTCAGCTTGTAGAGAGGTGGCTGTGCTATATAGAGATAGCCCTCCTCTATGAGTTCCCTCATGTATCTGAAGAAGAAGGTGAGAAGAAGGATTCTGATGTGTGCTCCATCAACATCCGCATCGGTCATGAGTATTATCCTGTGATATCTGGCGTTTGATATATCAAAATCGTCTCCTATTCCAGTACCTATCGCCGAGATCAAAGCCAGAATCTCCACATTTTTAAGCATCTTATCCATTCTCGCCTTCTCCACATTCAGTATCTTCCCTCTCAGTGGAAGAATCGCCTGGAAGTTCTTGTCCCTCGCCTGCTTCGCAGACCCTCCAGCAGAATCTCCCTCCACTATGAAAAGCTCGGATTTACTCGGGTCTTTGGATATGCAGTCGGCAAGTTTTCCGGGCAGAGAGGAGCTCTCAAGTAAACTTTTCCTTCTCGTTATCTCCCTCGCGCGCCTTGCCGCCTCCCTGGCTCTGTTTGCAAGGATCGCTTTCTCTATGATTTTTTTGGCTACGTCTGGATGCTCCTCAAAAAATTCGGAAAGTTTCTCGTAGGTTATTTTTTCTACAATCCCTTTCACTTCCGAGTTTCCCAGTTTTGTCTTGGTCTGTCCCTCAAACTGAGGATTTGGAACCTTACACGAGATTACGGCGGTCAGACCCTCTCTGACATCCTCCCCACTTAAAGAGAAGTCCTCCTTTTCAAAGAGTTTGTTCCTTTTCGCGTAATCGTTTATAACCCTGGTTAACGCTCCCTTAAATCCGGAGAGATGAGTTCCCCCCTCGTGGGTGTTTATGTTGTTTACGAAAGTAAATATATTCTCTGTAAAGCCATCGGTATACTGTATAGCTATCTCCACCTCAACATCGACTCTTTTCGACTTTATGTAGATGGGTTCGTCGTGAAGGGTTTTCTTGTTTCTGTTTATGTGCTTGATGAACTCGATGAGTCCACCATCGAACTTGAAGACGTCCATCTTGCCGGACCTATGATCGATCAGCTCTATCTTTATCCCCGCATTGAGAAAAGCAAGCTCCTTCAATCTTGCTGATATCGTATCGTAATCGAATTCTATCGTTTCGAAGATCTCATCATCTGGAAGAAATGTTATGGTTGTTCCCGTTTTTTCACTCCTTCCCACAACCTTCAGGGGAGTTACGGCTTTTCCCCTTTCATATCTCTGATAAAATTCCTTGCCATCTCTTCTTACCCTCACCTCAAGCCATCTCGATAAAGCATTTACAACCGATACGCCGACTCCATGCAACCCGCCCGATACCTTGTAGACCTTTTTGTCGAATTTTCCACCGGCATGGAGAGTTGTCATTACAAGTTCCACTCCAGATTTTCCGTACTTTTCATGAATTGATACTGGTATCCCTCTACCGTTATCTTCCACGGTTACAGAACCATCTTTGTTTATCATCACCCTTATGTGGTCGCAGAATCCCGCCAGGGCTTCATCTATGGAGTTATCGACGATCTCATAAACGAGATGATGGAGACCTCTCTCATCCGTACTCCCTATGTACATCGCTGGATTTTTTCTTACGGCCTCGAGCCCCTCGAGTACCTGAATAGCTTCAACATCGTACTTTTCAATCCCATAGTCCTTGCTTTCTGGCATATCTCCACAAACCTAAAGAAGCGAGGGCAAAATCTAAATGGACTTTTCCCTAATAAATCTTCTCCTGATTTGTCAGGAACTTTCCTCTGGCGATATTATAGAAACTATCAACTTTTTGACT
>CAYSPA010000057.1:0-7343 GCA_964432835.1 uncultured Thermoplasmatales archaeon
CCGCCCACGTCGGCTTTAATCAGGCTGAATGTTACTTTCATCTACTCCACCTCCATTAACGGTAACGGGAAACCCTTATTTAATGCTTTGCTGACACCGTGTAAAATCGCGCCGACAGTAATCAACTCAAAGAGCCTTTTTACTGTTGCTTCCCTAAGTATATCGTCTGAGTCGGGAACGCCATCTCTATGCCCTCCTTCTCAAAAGCCTCCTTTATCCTGAAGTTTATTTCCTGCTGGGTATCCATGTACTTTATGTAGTCCTTGGTTTTCAGATAGTATACGATTTCAAAATTGAGACTGTAAGGTCCAAATTCCTTGAAATGAACTCTCTCAAGCTGATCAACGTACTGGAGTTTTTCAGGGTCAATAATATCTTTTATGATTTCAGGTATCTTCTTCAGCTTTTCCAGAGGAGTGTCATATGTCACACCGATTGTGAAGGAAACCCTCCTCCTTCGCATCTTCTTGAAATTTCTGATTTCCTTGTTTATGAGTTCTCTGTTGGAGACAACAAGCTCTTCACCCTGTAGAAGCTCTATCCTGGTGGACTTTATTCCTATTTTCTTGACAGTTCCCATGTACTCTCCAATAATGATGAAATCTCCAACCTCAAAGGGTCTGTCAAAGTATATGGTGAATGCGCTGAATATGTCGCCGAGTATATTCTGCATGGCGAGACCTATCGCGAGACCTCCAATTCCCAATCCTACAACAACACTGCTCAAATCTATATGAAAAACCGACAGTATCGCAAGAAAGGCAAAAAGGGCGATTGTACCCTGTATCATCTTTTTAAGCACGAACAGAAGATGTTTGCTGATTTCCTTTCCCTTTCTTTCCCTCTTTTCAGCATACCATCCTATCAGAACATTCAGGACCCTTATTATGGCAAATGCTATCAGAAGAATCTCCGCAACCTTGAAAAATGAATCAACGTAGAAAGCATACTTCCTTATGATGGAAAGCGATGCTACAGCAAAATAGATACCGGCTATCAGTATCAGCAGATATATCGGCATCTTGATGTTTTCTATGATCAGATCATCAAGTTTCGTTTTGGTCTTTTCCGCAAGTCTCTTTATGTATCTTTCAAAAATAATGTATACCGTCCACCCAATTATGATTGCCATCAGAAATATCAGGATGGATACTATTATTTCACCCATATATTGCGGAATTCCCAGTTCTTTGGATATCGCGTTTGCGAGATCCGTCGCGAGATCATTCATTAAGCTCAGATTATAGTGATAAAACTCTTAAGTCTTTCTGGAACGGGGTACTGCGAAGTTAATTGTGGATACTCCCCATTGGTTATCTTGTTATTATATAGCACGTCTAAAGATAGAGATTTCACTCATCTATAAATAATTTCGAAGTACCCTAGAAGGGATTTACGGAAGCTTTTGTGCACATCTTCACAGGGAGAGAAATTTCTGTTGTTCATCAGGATCTCATGACTTTGGATATATGGCCCCGGCGAGAAAGCATCCACTGAATTTGAGGTATGGGCATGCTGTGGATGTCAAGGAGGTCTCTATTTCGATATTGTAGAAAACCGCAGCTGAATCGATGTGAGCCCAACAAGTGGTTGTTCAAGGGGAGAAAGAGTTCCTATAACGGTGACCGTTGATACAACAGGTTTATTAATTGGGGGCGATACAGAGAAAGTGAGTATCTACATCAACAACAAATTCGTTTCAACGCTCACGGCGGCGCCGTACACGTAGCGTGGAGAAGACCCGGTTTCATGTTGTACAGATTGAAAGTAGAGGCATCCAGCAGATTCGACGAAACATCATCTGATCAGTTGATGATCCCGAAGATACTGTGAGCGATTCAGGAGAAACCGAGGTCGTCAAATATCCTCTTTTCTTCCCTTTTCCCTTTCAACCACATTACCAGCTGGTGCGCAAACAACCATCCAAAATATCCCATAAAAAAGCCAAAGAATCCACCCAGACTAAGAGTGACTATTTGTTGTAGAAATTCGTAGCTCTGGGTGAGGAACATGATGCTTACGCTGATTATCACGTATACGAGTATGAGAAAGAGAAACCATCTGACCGCATAGGTGGTGATCATCAGTGTTTTGGTGGGTATTTTGTAAAGCACATCTGAAAAATTTTTCTTATCTCTCTTAAACCTGACACGAACGGGTTTTGCCAGTTTCATCCTTTTCTTTGGTATCAATTTTCTCTTCGGAATCAACCTTTTACCCTCCTAGCCTGTAAAGCGTATTGGTTTTTTGGTATAAAAACTATGTGGATTTGGTATCGCCTTCCTTGGGTGAGCCGGCAAAAATCTTCATCAGCAGTTTTATCCACCTGTAAGCCCTCTCCTCCCCTCTGTAAGATATGAAACTCGCCAGGCGGTAAATCCTGTACGATTGTTTGAACAACTTTTTCAGATGTTTTTTCCACTCATTTTCATACAGATGGAGCTCCATCGAGCCACTTTTCAAACATTTTGATATTGTATCTGCGGCCAGCCTACCGCAGACCATTGATGGTAAATTTCCGGCTCCCACGGCGGTCATTATCTGAGAAGCAGCATCCCCAACCAGAAGAAAGTTCTTACCATAGGTTTTTACGGGCAACGAAAATGGAATGGCAGCTCCCCTAACGTCTTTCATTTCGAATCTCGATTTGAATCTGTTCGCATATGTGCTGAATCCTTCTGTTTTTGCGCTCCCTATGCCCACATTCCAGAATCCTTTCTTGGGAAAAGCCCATGCATAGCCTTCGACGGTTATGCTTTTGCCGAACCAGATGTATGCTTTATTTTCATCAAATCCTTCCATGTGGTCGACGTGTCCCTCTATTGCCACGCCTATCTTTGGGGGTTTGATACCCATGGATTCCCTCACCAGTGACCTCGCACCATCCGCACCAACTATTATTCTGGCTGATATTTCCTGCGGATACACCACATTACCCTTGATCTTCTGAACTTTCTCTCCCATCCTTATTTCTCCACCCAGTTTTTCCGCCTGATGAGCCATCTCCTTTTCAACTTCCCCTTTATCAATCATGAAGAAATGGATAGGTACGGTCAGGGCTTTGTCTTTTATAATAAACACCACTTCGTTGATTTCTCTCTCAACACCCTTTTTGCTCCCATAGAGGTCAAAAAAATCAAAATCAATGTATGATGGAAGTATCCCCTCACCACAGGGTTTCTGAAAAAATTTCGTATGCTCTTCAAGCAAAACAAAATCTACCCCTTCCTCAGCCAGATATTTTGCAGTGGTCAAACCAGCCAAACCTCCGCCAACTATCACGACGTCCCTTTTCTCCATTGTCATCACGCCTTGGCAACGATTTTTATGATATCGCCATTCTTCAACTCATAATCCGCCCCAATAACCCTGTGGGTTCTCGCATCTATGGCTTTTATAAATCCCTCCCCAAGCTCGGTGTGGATTTTGTACGCGAGGTCTCTTGCTGTACTGCCCTTGGGCATGAGAAAGGCATCGGGGAGAACTCTTCCATCCTTGTCCGTTAGGTGATGTTCATCCTCTACCGGATAAACAACAATGAGGTTGAGCAACTCAAAGGCGGATCTTTCTATGCACTCCTGCACTCCGGTCGAGCCATAAACATCCAGGACTTTCTCCTTTATAAAATGAAGGGCGGATTTTTGTTTCTCGTCGAGTTTGCTATCATCCTTTATAGTAAAACTCGAAGATCCGGGCAGATAATCTATGAGACCCGCCTTCGAAGCCCTTCTGAGAGCCAGTTCCGCTTCCGCAGATGTCGGTATGCCGAGATATCCCTTTTCCTTCAATCTGTTTAAAATCTCCTCCATTTTATCTTTGGAGATGAGGTCACACTTGTTCAGAGCAACTATCATCGGTTTGCTGATCCTTCTGAGCTCGAAGGCGAATTTCAGGATGTCCTCCTCGCTCCAGTCCGAGGGTTTCTCGGGATTAAGACCCAGGTTCATTATGGCTTTGTGTATCTGATTTTCCTTTATCTTCAATCCAGCCAGTTTCTCGGCAAGCATCCTTTCAAATTTTATCTTGCCAACCTCACACTGTCTGGCTATCCTGTTCCAGTCCTTGCCCAGTATACCGGCAAACCAGTAGCATATCTCTTCTTCAAGAAAATCCACATCTCTGATGGGATCGTGCGTTCCGACATCACATGGTCTACCCTCATCATCTGTTGAACCCGATGCATCCACAATATGGATGAAGGCATCAGCCTGTCTCAAATCATCGAGAAACTTGTTTCCAAGACCGCGCCCCTCGTGGGCGCCGGGCACGAGACCAGCAACATCTATAGCTTCTATAGGTATCAACCTTGTACCGTCAATACATCTTGAGTTGTTCGGATTACACTTTACGTTGAACTCCTTACACGGGCATTTCGCTCTCACATACATTATACCGATATTTGCATCTATCGTTGTGAAAGGATAGCTCGCTATCTCCACCATCGATTCGGTTGCCGCAGAAAAGAAGGTTGATTTTCCAACATTTGGCTTGCCAACTATCCCTATCTGCATGCTCATAATTCTTCACTCCAGGGCATCTTCGATCTCATCCACAATATCCGCACCGGAATTAAACCTTATCAATTTTTCCTCAATCTTTTCTCTGTCAACCTTCTCAAACAGGACACCTCTTCTGGCGAGAAGTTTTCCGTATATGGTTGCACTCTTCGGTAGATAAACCTTTTTCCCCTCCACATCTCCATGAATCTTTACCTTTTCGTTCAGGTAAATGTCTCCATCGGTTTCCACGTTTCCGAATATCTCGACTTTTCTGCCCACGACTATATCGGACTCCGAAAGTATCGAACCGTGTACAATACTTTCGTCACCGATATTCACCAGACCGGGTGCTTCAAAATTACCGATTATTCGGCATCTGTTTCCTATAAGAAGACCATCTGAAGTTTTTGTTTTCTGTATGCCGAGATGAATTCCATTTGGTATGAACAGGAACTTTTCCGATATCGGTATAGATTTACCGCTCTCTTCGAGTTGTTCTATCAACTTTTCGATTTCCTCACTCTTCCCCAACCTGAGGAGCTGTAGAAGATATAGGAATATGTAGATTATGAGAGGTAGAGGACTTCTTATGTTTATCCAACCTTTTGCTTCAAATCCCTCCCTTATCTCAACATTGTCTCCGACATCCAGGTCTCCTTTGACGGAGAGTTTACCATCTATCATCACTCTGTTCCCCACATAGACGTTTCCATCGCTGGACACACTGCCCTTAATCCTGGAGAACATATCGATGTATATGTCATCCTTTGCAACGAGATCTCCCTTCACCTCCGCTCTTTCCCCTATGAAAATCCTGCCTTCCGTCTTGAAACCGAAGTCGGCGCCGGCGTTGTCGCCTATTATTACGTCTCCATCCGTCACAATCAGATGTTCCTCGAACTTTGTGTCCCCTGGTATAAGAAGTGTTTTTCTGTCGAAAGGCATCGAGAACAAACAAGTCCTGCCAAATTAAAAAGATTTATGATTCCGGAGGGCATACGCTGGTGAAGTGGAGAAAAAGGAACTCGCCGCCAGAATAGGTAGGAACGTCATACTGCTCGGTATAATAAGCTTTCTGAATGATGCGAGCAGCGAGATCATCAGACCGATTCTTCCTCTTCTGATAGTTGCTCTGGGAGGAAATGAACTCATACTCGGGTTAATCTCCGGTCTGATGGAAAGTACATCCAGCTTGCTCAAGGTTTTTTCCGGGTACATATCTGATAGGGTGGGAAAAAGAAAGCCCATTGTATTTTCTGGCTATCTGGCGTCTGCGATATTCAAACTGCTTCTTTCGGCATCAACGGTGTGGTATCACATAATGATTTTTGCAACCCTTGAGAGGGTTGGTAAGGGAATAAGAACCGCTCCGAGAGATGCTATAATCTCTGAATCGATGCCGGAGAAGAAGGGTAAAGGATTCGGTGTGCATAGGGCTCTCGACACCGCCGGCGCCGTACTGGGCGCATGTATGGCTTTTGTTTTGACATCGCTGATAGGTTTTGCATATACCAAATCTATACTGGTTGCAGCCGTCCTTTCTTTCGTATCCCTGATACCGTTTCTGTGGGTGAGAGAAACAAAGAAATCAATCAACAGGTCGGGCTTCTTTGAGGGTTTAAAAGAAATATCTCCATCCCTGAGGAAATTCCTCATAGTTGCGGCAATATTCGCTTTTGCAAACATCAGTTACATGTTTTTCATGCGCAGAGCGCAGGTCGTGTATGAGAATGATAATATGGTGCTACTTCTCTATATCTTGTTCAACATCTCCTACGCCGTCTTTGCCTATCCGTTTGGCATCCTCTCTGACAGGGTGGGAAGAAAAAGCGTGCTGATATCGGGTTATATCCTCTTTGCCACGGTGTTTCTCGGTTTCATGGTGATATCTTCCGAGTATGGTCTGATTCTTCTTTTCCTGCTGTATGGGCTGGTCTACGCCATCGTGGATGCCAATCAGAGGGCGTTCGTTTCAGACCTGTCCACAGAAGACATCCGAGCAACATCTCTTGGGCTATTCCATACGACCGTTGGAATCATCGCCCTACCAGCTGGAACGATCGCCGGATATCTATGGACTGAGTTCGGTTATCATTTCACATTCCTGTACGGTTTTGCAGCAAGCCTGATCGCGGCAATTTTGCTGGTTATATTTTTCAGAAGGAGGTAAATCCTCTTCTATTCCTTCTTCCACTCAACTATGCCAAAAATGGATGATATCACACTGAGGAGCGTGCCCACGCCAACGAGCCATAATCCTATATGGTACTGCTGTACGGGCGTTCTCGTTCCCCAGTCCCATCCGTTAGTGACGGAGAAACCGTTTACCATTCCACTGACTCCTATATCTATAGCCCACAGTCCCAGCATGACAAAGAAAAGACCGAGTATTATGGCGGTGAGTACAGATATCTGTCTGAGACCTTTCATCCTAGATATATATATTTGACAATCAATTATATAAATTTTATAATTAATTAGTTGTCGACGATTCTGTAGGCGATACAGGGACAACCGGCACCTCGAAATTGTTTGTGGATGGATAAAGTTTCTATCTTTGGTGCGGTATATGGTGGCACAATGACTGTAAGAAGTGTCAGCAATCAACTTTGTGGAATTATAGTAATACGGTATCGGTGTTCTCACCTATGGATCATCCCCGCTTCCCCAGTTTATTATGTAATGTTTCCTATCCTTAAGACCAAAATTTTTTATCGATTCAAGTTATAATAATTCAGTGATGGTGAGAAAGCTCATCGCCATCTTATTGACACTGCTGATTTTATTCTCTTCAATCTCTGTTGTAACCTCTGGTCAAAAGAATCAGGACGATGAAAACAGCGG
>CAYSPA010000058.1:0-7293 GCA_964432835.1 uncultured Thermoplasmatales archaeon
CCAAAAACAGGATGCACCCTAATTTTTTCTATTTCTTGGACTTTCGGAACTACTGTATTGGTAAGAAGTTTTTTATATTGATTTCCCTTATGACGTAGAGAGATGGTGGTGAGAAAACGGTATTTCGCGGTGATCGCGGTTCTGTTTCTAATTTCCATTCTCCCGATCAACGGCGCCGGAGAAGATGGAGAAGAGGAGACGGCGTGGGTGGATGCCAACATCAACTTGAGTTTTATCAACGGGACTCACATCCGGGTTACCGCTTCCCTCGATGTTCATAACATGACCGTCTATGGCAAAATATTTGGAGCGGACGATATAAGAGAGATCTACGATAGCGAGGGGGGAGCTTTCAGGGCCAAGGTTTTTGATTATGTTTACGATATCCTTGCAAACAACGTCTTCAAGGGATGTGAGGTTAATTTGAGCATACCGCCGGTCGCTGACCCCGCAACCCTCGATATACCATCCGATTCCGATCCCTACAATCCACCGGTCACCTTCATCGTGTACGGCAACATCACTTTGAAAGGCACCTTCTTTAACTTCGGTAAAGAGAATATCGATAATCTGATAAATGGTCTGCTGAACGCGGGTGTGCAGATAAGTTATGATATGAGCATATTCGCTCCGCCCGGCTGGAACACGACATATATCATAAACATTCCAAATCATCTGTCCATAACGGAGACAAACGGTTATCTATCTATAGATGGAAAGAAAGTAACATGGGACCTGCAAAACTGGAAATCAACCACGAACAGCAAGCAGGGCGCACACATGGCACTGGTGGAGTGCGATGTATCACACAGACCTGAGAAGGAGATAGTCACCGCCAACATATCCTTTGACCTCAGAAAAATGCGCTATGCCGAGATAAATATCTCCCTCGACTTCGAGAGCTTGTATCTATCCGACCTTCTGAGCCTGCCCGAATTCATAAGCGACATCTCTTTTTACCCCGCGGATGCCGTTAGATTGCTGTGCGAGTATGGAATTGCATCATGGAATGATATAAACGAGCAACTGGAGGAAAGGTGGAGAAGTTTTTCGGATAACTTTAAGCATTCTCTTGCAAAGAATATATCGCTGGCGTTTTTTATAGATGAAAATACCACCTCAAACTGCAATCAGCCATACAACGCATCGGATATGGATACCCATCCTCCTCTATCCGTAAAGGGAAGGGGAAGGATTACGAAGCTATTTGACAACCTTTCTGTTAGCACGATCCTCGGCATACTCTACTCGGGTGGGACAATCAGGATCAAAGATAGCATGATAAATCTGGATGACCTTGTGTATCCGTTTCGGGCACGATTGATTTTGCCATACGGTGAGATTTACAAGTGGAATAGTAGCGTACCTCTCGATGTGAATTTGAGCTACGATTTAGCACCTCGATATGAGAATGAAGACGTGGAGAGGGTTGTAGAAATAACCGTGAAAGACATGAATATAGATTTTCTGAATCTCTTCATCGGAAAGAGCAATATCGTGAGCAGTATGGATATAAGAGAGCATCATTACATACACCGTATATCCTCGGCGGATCTCCTTTCCATGCCGGAATGGATTGATATCGAGATTGTAAATTCAGACCTCTTCAGATTGTTGGTGGAGGATGGTGTACTGAACGAAAGCACACTCGACGGACTTTTCACAAAAATATTGAATACCTCGAAGGGAACTTTACAGACTCTGACTGGAGAGGAGAGATTGAAGATATACATCGATGACAAACTGTTTGAGGATAGCTTAAAATGGGACGGAGATATCAAAAAGATGGATGACCAGCAACCCGTTGACATCCCCACATTTTCTTCCATAACGAAGAGATCCGATTTCACCATCTCCGTGTTTCCTCCATCACTCGACATCGAGGATGAGAAACTCTACTGTACGTCTTCGGCGATTGAAAATACAACATACCGGATAGTTTTCCCAAAAGGTGTGAGCATAGCTCACTGTAATTTTAGTGGTGCTATTGTAAGGGGAAAAACGGTAGATGGTCGCGAGTACCTTGAAATAACCATACCCAGAACGGAGGGTGTATCAATTGCAACTCTTCATTATTCCCTCAGATTTTCGCCACTGATGGTGCTGAAACTCTTCATGCCCGTTATAATAATGATTACAATCATAATCTCGATAATTGCCATAATTCTCTTCATGAGAAGGAGACGCCGATACAGGTTGCCTCAGCCCCAGCTCAGGGAGTTAGAAGAGCGTGAGAAATCTGGGCAGGAGAGGGAGTAAGCCCGGTATCCTCCTGCACAGCGGTAAGATCAGCTTTGATGGATGATCCATATCGCCATACATGTTTATCGTCTCGATGACATCCTCTCTCTTGAGATGAGCGAGCAATTTTTCGATTTCATCATCTTTCAGTTTGTTGAAGAATCTTCTCGCCCACATTCCCAGAATGATTTCTTTCTTGAGTTTACCCGACCACATCTCGTGGTATCTCTTCAGCACCCTCTTGCCGAAGTTTTCTTCTTCAAGGGCTTTTTCGATAGTAACGGCACACGCTCTCGATGATATCGCTATAGGGTATATGCCCCCACCGGATATGGGCTTAACCTGAAAAGCCGAATCTCCTATGAGCATGACGTTGTCTCCCGCGCTTTCTTTTATATATCCCAGTGGTATTCTTCCGGCTATCACTTTGATTATGTCTATATCTTCGAGAAAAGGTCTGGTCGTTGGATAATTCAGAAGGTTGTGCAGTAATTTTTTAGATGGGTATGGAGGAGGGTATCTTGTACAAAGTCCTATTCTCGCCTTGTTCCCTTTTCTGCTGGTTGGAATAATCCAAGCAAAGAATCCGGGTGCCAGTTTGTTCCCAAAAAAGACATGGACATTTCTGGGGTCGATATCTGTATTCTCAATTTCCGCTCCTATCCCAAAGAGTATCTCTTCCGGTTCGTATCCAAAAAAGGTTCTTCTCGTGATCGAATCTATACCCTCCGCTCCAACGAGTATGTTACACTCAAATTCCTCGCCCCTAGTCCTGACGATTATTCCCCTCTCTCCCCTCGATACCTCCTCAGCCTTTACACCCAAGAGGTATTCCGCGCCATTCTCTTCTCCTTTCTCGGCCAAGAATCTATCGAACTCTCCCCTGTCAATCGCGTATGCATGGAGTTTATCTCCACCTATGTGATACTCCCGACCCGATGGAGAGTGTATGTAGGCGCCATATATTTCATTCTGGATGAATCTCTCGTCCTTAAAACCCATTATATCGATACAATTCTTGGATACAAGACCGGCACATTCTGCGGGTTCACCTATGATCTTCTTCTTCTCAATGAGGAGAGTTTCCACATCTCTTATTTTGCTCGCGACCGCATTTCCAGCTGCGCCGGCTCCTATTATCAGCACATCGTAATGTTTCTTCACTACGTTTAAGTAATACAGAAAGATTTATAATAGAAGCGGTGAGAATGAAAAAAATTGAACCGGATGAATACCTGTGTAGATTCGTTGCCGATAGTAAGGGCAATGTTATAGGAGAGAGCGTGGCGATAGATGGTGATATTGTTATCATAAAAGTAGGTAAGAATTTTATAGGCATTCCCATAAAACACCTTGAGGATGATGGGAAAATTCTTAAGATAAAGGGTCTGTTCAGTTTTGATAAAGCGGAAGAGCTTGGCAAAAAGTGGGCTGAGAGATATGAAGGATGAGGAATATAAGATGGTCATAGTCAGCAGAAAGGACCTCGAGTTATCTCCCGGAAAACTTGCGGTTCAGGTGGCTCACGCGGCGGTTGAGTGTTCTTTGCTGGTGAAGAGAAAAAAGCCAAAATGGTTTAAAGCATGGAAGGAGCAGGGCGCAAAGAAGGTTGTTGTGAAAGCCCAAAACCTCGAAGAGTTATACCGGCTGAAAGAAGAAGCAGAGAACCTCGGCATGGTAGCCGTGATCATATCGGATGCTGGACTCACGGAGATACCACCCGGAACGGAGACGGTACTTGGCATAGGGCCGGCGCCATCCAGCTTGGTTGACAAGGTAACGGGCTCCCTCCCCCTCCTCTGAATCTATATCCGAAATTATCAACGTTTTTTCATTCCAATGTTGTCTGTATTGCTCCCGATTGTTGCCAGAAAGATTAGATTTAAAGAATCGAGTTTCTATGGAATAAGAGATGATGATCTCAAGGAGAACGGTTATCTCCGCAGTGATAGGGACAACGATCCTTGCTCTCTGTGTTGTGGGCATCTTTGGATTGATTGATAGAGGAGTGATAACCTTTGGTCATCCAGGGATTTCTTCAGACAACGAAACCATCGAAGTCCTTCTGATTATAGATTACGGGGATGGAAGATTGGATAAGTTCAATGTGAGCATCGATTCTGGAAATGCAACCGTTTACTCTGTTCTCATGAAGGCATCCGAGGAAAACGGTTTTCCAGTCGGAGCCGAGTATTATCCCCAGTACAAGAGCCATTACATCTATTCTATAAATTTTACAGACCAAAACCCGAAAACTAATAAATTCTGGCAGTATTACATCAATGGAAACTACGGACCTGTGGGAGTTGACCTGCAGAAGGTCGAGAATGGAGACATAATTGAATGGAAATTTGAAGGCTCAAAAATAGGTTATCTGGAGGGAAAAGATGGATAGAAGAAAGATGGCGATAGTGTTACTCCTGATGGTTGCGGGTGTTGCTGGAAGATTAACCCTCTCCGAGCTACTTCCTCCATCACCGGAGATATATATAAATATAAACGGAATTACACAGCCTCTTCTCATGATGGACCTGTTCTTTCTAATAGCAACAATATCCATGCTGAGTGGCTTTCTTCTCGACAGGTGTTATTCGATAGTGGTTCCGGTATCAATAATGCTGCTAACCGACCTGATTATCGGAAATAATCTCATCTTCATCTTCACTTGGTCGGGCTTTGCAATGATTGCACTGCTCAGCCACATTCTCAAATCCAGGAGGGGTTTCAACCTGCAAAGCAAATACCTGATATTGGGTACAGGTATAGCGGGAGTGCTGCTCTACGATATCTGGACAAACTTTGGATGCTGGCTTATGTGGTATCCGCACACATTCGAGGGTTTAATCCTGTGTTATACCCTGGCGATACCCTTCACCCTGTGGCACCTGCTATCAACAGCCTTATCGATAACCCTCGTTATTCTGCCCATTGCTTACCTGAAAGAGACCAGAACGCTCAGATTCTCGCTCAATCCAGAGAGAAAAACAAATACCATTACTGCAGATGACTAATCCCCCTCTTTTATCTCCACTTTTATTTTCTTCTTTGTCACCGGTACAAGTTTTTTGAGTTGAAGTAAAACCGCCCTCTCCAGCTTATACTCGTCTATGGCTTTTTCCGGAACCTCTCCATCGATCTCGTATATGTAGAGACCTTCATCCCCGTTTACTGATGTAATGAACCGATTACCCTTATACTCCTTTGTTTTTATTTCCGGAAACTGTTTCAGGATATCCGATAACGTTTCTCCTCTGTTCGCCTCGATTTTTTCCTCTTCCACAAAAGGTTCGAGAGCTCTCTCGAGAATCTCTGGATTGGCTATCAGGATATGAACATTTCCTATCTTTTTTCTCTTTATCAGGTTAGCTTTTTCCAGTATTCTTATATGCCTGGATACAACGGATTTTGATATCCCCAGCTCTCTGGCCAGTTGCGAAAGATGGTACTCTCTGTTCATGACTCTCTTTACTATCTCGATCCTCGTTTTGCTGCTCAATGCTCTAAACAGGTTGTTATCCATTTTGGCAACATTTGTTATTTATTATGTGACCTTTAAATTTTTCCATTTTATACACTGCTTGGTGAAAAAATGAGAAGATTTGAGGCATCGCTAATAGCCGGAATAATTCTCGCATCGATGCTGGTAACCACCATGGCAGATGCCGACACAGAAAAGTTCCCCTACAATCCCTCCAGCGACGTGATTGCAAGGGCTCTGAATTTTCTGAAAATAAGGCAGAGCGAAGATGGTAAAATAGGAGACCCCGCGACAACGGCTTGGGCGGCGATGGCGATATGCGCAGCCAACGAGAATATCGAAAAATGGAACAATCTCGCAGATTATCTGAAAAAAAGTATCAACTATCTTGATCCCGAAAAGGCAACGGACTGGGAGAGGCATGCGCTGGCGGTCGTGGCCTGTGGTGAAAACCCGAGGAATTTTGGAGGCGTGGATTTTGTTGAAAAGATAGAGGAATTCTATGATGGGGAACAGATAGGCGAGAGAAATCTTCTCAATGATGATATCTGGGGCGTGATAGCGCTTATATCCTGTGGAGTGGACAAAAACAGTACCATTATACAGAATGTGAAGAGATACATCATTAACCACCAGAATGAAGATGGTGGATGGAGTGTCGGTACATCGGGAGCAAGCGACGTGGATTCAACGTCTGCGGCGATCATGGCCCTGATGGCGTGTGGAGAAAGAAACTCATCCCATATTATTCAGAAGGCTCTCGATTTCCTGAGAAGTAGGCAGTCGAGCAATGGCGGTTTCACATCCTGGGGGACCGCAAACTCCGCATCAACATCATGGGCTATGATGGCTATAAGCTGTGTTGGCGAGAATCCGGATAACTGGGTAAAGAATGGAAGAAGCCCGGTGGATTATCTGTTGAGTCTGCAGAATGATGATGGCAGTTTCAGATGGAATGAAACCCTAAATCTAAATCCGGAATGGATGGCATCCTATGCCATACCAGCCCTTCTGGGAAAGTACTATCCAGTAAGGATCTACACTTCTCATCCAACTGAAACTTGGACGGGACACATAAGGATAGAGGGGAAGTATGAAACCATATGGGAGGGGAATGTAACCGTTGAGGATACAATGGTTGTTGCAAAAAACGTCAGCTCAAATCAGACGGAAGAATTCTACATCCCTTATCCATCGGTGCTTGGAGCATTGGTCGAGGCATCGGAGAGAGGTGGATTCAATTACACCATACTCTATTATCCGAGCTGGGATGCTCTTTACGTTAAAAGCATAGACGGGGACTCTGACTGGTGGCACTACTGGGTTGATTATGAACTTCCAATGATGAGCTGTGACAAGTACGAGCTCACGGAGGATGACGAGAGCATTCTTTTCGGTTATTCGGAAACCTGGGAAGCACACGCACTCAAGATATCGGTGGAAAAGACCGAGGTTAGAACCAACGAGATATTCATCGTGACCGTGAGAGATGAGAACGATGATCCCGTAGGCAACGCAACGGTACATGCAGACTCTTATACATTCGTCACAGATGACAACGGGTCGGCGGAGGT
>CAYSPA010000059.1:0-3800 GCA_964432835.1 uncultured Thermoplasmatales archaeon
CTTGGCCAATGCTAAGACACGACGTTCATCACACGGGAAGAAGTCCTTATGGAAAAAATGGATGCACAGGTATATTGAAATGGAAACTGAAAATAGGAGAATGTTGTATCTTTTCTTCTCCAGTTATAGATCAAGATGGCACTATATACATCGGTGTGGGTAAAACGTTTTATGCAATCTATCCAAATGGAACGATAAAATGGAAAGTTAAACTCGGTGGAAATGTAGATTTCTCAGCTGCCATATCAAAAGATGGAACCATCTACGTTCCCGCCGATGACTGGTCCCTATATGCTATCACCCTAAATGGAGCAATAAAATGGAGATGTAGACTTGGAGATGCTCCAAGTGGAGACCCTCTCGTGGATAAAAACGGAATAATTTATATTGGAACCTTAGATCCCCTCGTAGCGAATGGAAAGTTTCATGCTATATATCCAAATGGAACAATAAAATGGAGTATCAATCTGGATGGTTGTTCCTCTGCAGTTATTTATAGCGACACCATCTATGTTGATTGCTGTAGAGAGGGTCGTCTCTATGCAATCTGTGCAGACAATGGTACCATCAAATGGGATAAATGGGAGGGTACAGTTAATAAATTGTCATCTGGACCCAGTGTAGATGAGAATGGTACCATATACTACGGTAGCTACGGAAACGGTTACCTCTATGCGTTCTATCCAAACGGAACACTCAAATGGAAATACAAGATAGGAGCTACTCATATGTCACCCATAATCTCAGAAAATGGTACCCTCTACATAGCGACATACAAAGAACATAACGACTACCTTTATGCCTTTAATTCAGATGGGACCTTATTATGGAAATGTAAGGTTCCTGCTACGATAGGTCTAATGGTCGATAAAAATGGGATAATTTACGGATGTGGAATTTATTGTATATATGCTGTGAATCCAAATGGAATGATTAGATGGAAGTGGAAGATAAACGATTACGTATTAACCCATCCTGCTATGGGAAGAGACGGGACCATATACGTGGCAGCGTGGGATGGTTATCTATATGCAATCGAGCCAAGAGATGCTGCGGATTTGAGGATAGGGGATGTGTATTTTGGGCCAACATGGGGATGTATTAAATTCAAACTTAGAAACGTTGGTTGCGAGCCAGCTTATAATGTCTCGTGCAAAGTAAAAATTAGCATGATGACATGGAGGGACGATGCGGAAACAAAAATCTACGAAACAACTGTGCCTTTTATCGATGTGGGTCAGGAGATCGAGGTGAAGATACGGGGAATTCACGCCTCTCCGTTGAGATATGTACCGTTCTCAGATTACACCATCTGGGGAACCCTATTCGGTGGAAACTCGATAGATCTCCTGTGGGTAGAGGCAGAGAATGCAAACGGTGACATGTGCTGGGAAGGTGGAGACTATATAGGAGTTACCATAATCGGTTCCTTGGTATGTCCAGTTGGACTGCAGTACTGGATAGGTTATGTGTTGATGCACGGTTCTCTACCAGATTACTCATGATTTTTGACCGAATTCCATCCAAATTGAGCGGAGACGACGGGATATCATGCCCCAATTTCTTGGACATTATCGTTGACCAAAAAAGGATTAAATCGGGAATTCTTTCAGCGTAGGATAGTATGAAAGAGCGGGTATGTCCTCTGGATTTCAGATACGGAAGGGACGAGATGAAGAGCATTTTTGGGGAGAGGCAGAGGCTGGACTATCTTCTCAAGGTCGAAGCCGCCCTTGCAAAAGCCCACGCCAGGGTCGGAAATATCCCCGAAGAATCCGCTGAAGAAATAGAAAGAAAGGCATCCACCAGATTCGTCAGTCCCGAGAGAGTCAAAGAGATAGAGAGACAAACTAAGCATGATATAATCTCTGTGGTCAGAGCGCTTGCCGAGGTCTGTGAGGGAGAGGCAAAGAAGTACATCCACCTCGGCGCAACATCCTATGATATAGTTGATACCGCAAATGCCCTGCAGTTCAGAGATGCACTCGACATTATAGAAAAGGATTTAGAAGAACTCATGCTCACACTCGTCAAACTGGCTGAAAGATACAAAAATACAATAATGCCGGGCAGAACGCACGGTCAGCATACGATACCGATAACCTTCGGTCTGAAGATGGCGGTTTACGCCATGGAAATCAACAGGCATCTTGAAAGAATAAGGGAATCCAGAAAAAGGATAATCGTCGGCAAGATGTCGGGCGCGGTCGGAACGGGCGCCGCCTTTGGAGAACATGCCAAAGAGATACGGGAAGAGGTGAAAAGGGAACTGGGCATAGATATGGAGATCGCATCGACCCAGATCGTTGGTAGAGATAGATACATTGAGCTCGCAACGCTCATGGCGAACATAGCCACGAGCTTGGAGAAATTTGCCACAGAGATAAGAAATTTGCAGAGGAGTGAAATCGGAGAGGTTGCGGAAGCCTTTGATGTTAAAAAGCAGGTTGGCTCATCTACCATGCCTCACAAGATGAATCCCATAACGTGCGAGCAGATATGTGGTCTGGCAAGGGTTGTGAGAGCATTGTCTCAAGTTGCTTTTGATAACGCGATACAGTGGCACGAGAGAGACCTTTGCAATTCCTCGGGTGAGAGGATATGGATTCCTCACTGCTTCATTCTGCTCGACTGGATTTTGTATCAGATGAATGAGGTCTTCTCAAACCTCAGGGTGTTTCCGGAGAAAATGAGGGAGAATCTGGAAAAGTCGAGAGGTATTCCGATGGCGGAATCCGTGATGATGCTTCTCGTGAAGAAAGGAATGGCGAGGGAGAATGCTCATGAGATCGTCAGAAGGTGTGCGATGAAGGCACATACTCAAAATATCACTCTCAAGGATTCTCTCCTGGAGGAGGATGAGGTGAGAAACCTTGTAACAGATGAAGAGCTTGAAGAGGCTCTCAAACCGGAGAACTATCTTGGTAGAGCCGAGGAGATAGTCGATGAGGTTGTAAACATCTTATCGAGGCGATATAAATGAACAAGATGGAGAGATTGTTATCAAATACGGCAGAGGTGGTAACGGAGGAAGAACTCGCGGAGATACTGGGGAAAGAGAGACCAAAGGCATACATCGGTTTTGAGCCATCGGGAATGGTACATCTCGGATGGAAGATATGTGCCAACAAGATAAGGGATTTCCTGGATTGCAATTTCGATTTCACCATTCTACTGGCAGATTGGCATGCATACATAAACGACAAACTCGGTGGAGACCTTGACAAAATAAAGGCATGTGGAGAATACATGAAGGATTGTTTCGAGGCAATGGGAATCGGCAAAGATAAAGTTAATTTCGTGTATGCGAGCGATTATGTATCGGACCCCAGATACTGGGAGCTCGTTCTGAAAATCGCCAAAGCAAATTCGGTTGCAAGGGTAAAAAGAGCAATGGACATCATGGGAAGGAAGCAGGAGGAAGCGGAAAAGGACCTCTCCAAGCTGTTTTATCCGGTTATGCAGGTGGCGGACATATTTTATCTGGATGTCGATGTTGCCTATGGGGGTATGGACCAGAGACACGCCCACATGCTGGCAAGAGATACCGCAAAAAAACTGAACCTGAAGAGCCCCATTGCGGTACATACACCTCTCCTGACGGGTTTGCAGGCAAGGGGAAGAATGAACCCAGCGGAGGTGAAGATGAGCAAAAGCAAACCCGAATCGATGATCTCACTGCATGATAGTCCCGAAGACGTTGAGAGAAAAATCAAGAAAGCATACTGTCCAAAGGGTGAGGTTGATGGAAATCCGGTTATGGAGATATGGAAATACATAATATTTCAGGAATTTGATAG
>CAYSPA010000059.1:3900-7110 GCA_964432835.1 uncultured Thermoplasmatales archaeon
ATTTATATACTAACTCAGGTTGTTCTATGGGTAATATAAGTGTTGAAAACATTATCGCTGAAACCAAAATTGCCGAGTCGCTCGACATAGAAGAGGTTGCAAAGAATCTGCCCGATACAAGATATGACTCATCTAATTATCCTGGAATCGTTATGGGGGTGGCATCAAATAACGTAGCATACATCATCCTGGAGAGTGGCAAATTCATCTGCGCCGGCGGAAAGAACATGAGAGAAATCCGCAGATGCATAGGTGAAGTGGTTAGAACACTCAGACAGAAAGGATTCAACGTGAAGAGAGGAGACAAACCGAGGATAACAAGCTTCACAGTATCTACGGATATCAACGGTGAGATAGACCTTGATAAACTGAATGAGGAGATGGATAATATCAGATATAATCCGGACGAACTTCCGGCGGCGGTCTACAGTGAAGATGATAAGTTCGTGGCATTGATTTTCAGGTCCGGAAAAATTATATGCACGGGACCGGGAGATAGAAAGATGATGGAAAATTTTATAAAGGAGATTGTTAAAAAAATAAAGGAGGTTGGATAGATTATGCCAAAGATAGAGGTGGAAAATATTGTGGCGTCCACGGCTTTTGCCGATAAACTGGACCTCGATATGATAGCCCAGGAACTGGAGGGAGCGGAGTATGAGCCGGAGCAGTTTCCGGGACTCGTCTACAGGTTGAAGGAACCGAAGACGGCAACCCTTCTGTTCAGGAGTGGAAAAGCCAATTGTACCGGAGCCAAAACGATAGAGGACGTGAAGAGAACGGTGGAGATAATAAAGAAGAAACTCGGAGACCTTGGTATAGAGGTATATGAAAATCCAGAGATAGTGATACAGAATATCGTCGCAATATCTGACCTGGAGACGGAACTGAACCTGAATGACGTTGCCATGGGATTGGGACTCGAGAACGTGGAATATGAACCCGAGCAGTTCCCGGGACTGGTCTATAGACTTAAGGAGCCAAGGGTTGCCATGCTCCTGTTTGGCTCGGGAAAAATAGTGTGCACCGGAGCAAGGAGGATAGAGGATGTCTCAAGGGCTGTGGAGAAACTCGCCGAGGAGCTATCATCTCTGGGTCTGCTTCATTAATTCTTCCACATCCTTTGGAGATACATAATCTCCGAGCTTCTCCCTCAGCTCCTCCAGCCTCTTTCTTTCTTCCTCAAGGATTCTGAACAGTTCCGGTGGAGTCCCTTCTATCTTCCCGTATATTCTCTCTATCCTGTCAATCTTCGCCAGATTTTCGGGTATCCTGATGGTGAACTGCTTGATGTAGAGTTCCTCGGGATATTCCTTGGAGAGTATCTCTCTGAACAGCGGAACGAGATCTTCATACCTCGGTATATAACCGGTTGGAGTCCATATTGCGTCAACATCGTTGTGAACCCTGAGTTCCATCCACTTGTACCACACTTTTTTGTCGTTTTTGTCGGTAAGATACTCTCCTGTTTCCTTGTCCCTGATGAAATAGTTAACCGCAAAGATCTTTGGCTTCTTCTTCAGCTTCCTTCCAAACTCCAGATTTATCTCTATGTATTTTCCGATGGGTATCGAGAGAAAATCGAGATTTGACATCGGGTTGAACTCTCTGACTCCCTCCTTGCCCAGGACGGCGGCGGTTCTTTCCGATTCGAGAGATGCACCCTTTGTAACTATCCCGTGCTCCCAGTCGAAAGCTTCCTGAACCGGAACCCAGGTGTCAGAATCCCTACCACCGTAGACTATTGCTCCTATCTCCACTCCATCTGGATCATCCCATCTTGGATCGAGATTTTCAAATGCTTCAAGAGATACGGTAAATCTTGCGTTTGGATGAGAAGGTGGAATCTCATTGCCTTCTTTATCTTTCTTTCCTTTCCACCATTCTCCGGAATGATTGTATCCTCTCTCTGGTATCTCTTCACCCATACCCGTCCAGTAGGGTTTGCCTTTATCATCTATGAGAACATTCGAGAAGATAATCTCATTTGGCGTATGAAGAACCTTCCACTGTATTGGATCATCTTTTGCGTTTATTCCCTTTATTATTCCAAAAACGCCCTTTTCGACGTTCACAGCCCTTGCTTCACCGTTTATGTTTCTCAGATAAGCTATATCATCACCCACTATGGTCTCTCCCTCGAGCATGGCCGTCGATGTCTTTCCACACATCGATGGAAACGCTCCGGTGAAATATGTAACTCTACCTTTTGGACCGTGTACGCCCATAATTAACATGTGCTCTGTCAACCATCCTTCCTTGGCTGCATGGTTTATGGCGAGTCTCATCGCGAGCTTCTTGAGACCTATGGTATTTCCTCCATACTGGGTATTTGCCGAATATACCGTATCTCCTTCCAGGTCTATGTAGACCCTTCTCTTATCTATGTTCTTCGAGGTCTTCCTCTCATCGAGTTCCCCCTCTGAATGGACGAACTTGAAGAAATTCTCAGTTTCTCCTCTTCTCACAAATTCCCTGTATCCCTGCCTGTAAAGAATGTTCTCGCTGTGAGCTACATAGCTCGAATCGGTTATTTGCAAACATGGGATCGTGAAAACGGAATTTTCGGGACCAAGCGTATAGAAGCACACGTAACATTCATGACCTTTCATTATCCCTTTCATTATCTCATGGATTTCTTTCAGACCTTTTTCTCTGTCCATGGTTCTGATGTTTTCCCCAAGGCTCACGCCCGGCGGCACGAGAATTTTGGTATTCTCTCTGTCCCTTGCCTGGTCGTAATAGCCATCAAAATGTACAGTATGCCCCTCCATGGCGAGAGGAATCTCTTCACCGTTCCTTATTGCTGCTTCTCTTATGTATCTCTGGTCTTCCTCGGAGCCATCGGATACAAAAACGCTCTCTGGGTCACAGAGATCGAGATACTTCGCCACAAATCTGTGCAGATATGGATTCTCTATCCTCAGAAGCTTATCAAGGTTTTTTCTATCAAGCCTGTCTTCAAGTATCGACATGTAATCTTTTTCCATCTCATGTTCCCCCTGGAAGCGATGTGTAGTAATCGAGTTGGTGTATATTAAAGTAAGCATGTAATAGAGGTTTGACGGAGAGCGGGATATTGAAAGCCTTTAAAAATATTGAAGCTCAGTGTATCTCATCTTCATATTGAACGGCAACGCCAACTGCAAACCCCATATAGAAGTGATCAAGACCCATACAAAAATCGATGAGGGAATCCCAGTCAGAAAT
>CAYSPA010000060.1:0-7051 GCA_964432835.1 uncultured Thermoplasmatales archaeon
AAGATGTTTACCTCTCTCCCTTTCTGTACCGTTCCCCTCTGGTAGACCTTTACTGGGAGAGCATATTCAAGGAGATACGTGTGGGAGGTGAAAACATCAACCCTGATATATATCTGGAAGGTAACAGATGTGACCTCATAACTGTATGGGGTCCCTTTGTTTTCGTGGGTAGTTTTCTGGGATGGCTGGTATTCGGATCAAGATGGGTCGAGGTAACATCATAACATCACCTCTTTCAAAAGGTTTAAACAGAGGGTTGTCTCACCGATTGAGAGTTGATTTAAAAGATAAAAAACTCTGAAATAAGGGTGTCAGGATAACTTAACATTTTTATATTGGATACCGGTTTGTGTAGAGGATTATGACCGAGAAATTACCATCTATTGACGAGTGGATTAAGGAGCAGGACTTCGAAACAACAGCCGAGATAAAGGTTCCCGAGAAACTCATAGATCAGGTCATAGGGCAAGATAAAGCTGTGGAGATAATAAAGAAGGCGGCGCAGCAAAAGAGACACGTCATGCTCATAGGCGATCCGGGAACGGGAAAATCCATGATGGCAAGAGCCATGACCGAATTTTTACCCAAAGAAGAACTCGAAGATATACTCGTCTATCCGAATCCCGAGGACCCAAACACGCCTCTTATAAGAGTGGTTCCGGCAGGAAAGGGAAAGGAAATCGTGAGACAGAAAAAAATCGAGGCGAGAAAGAAGAGCGAGCAACAGAGCAGTTTTATCCTTTCCCTATCACTCCTTATAATCATAACCTCTATCTTCTATGCCGTTGTATCCAAGCATCTTGAATATGCTCTTTTCGGATTGTTTGCCGGCATACTGATATATGCGTTTCTCGCACGTGGAGCCACATCTCCAAGTAGAATAGAATTACAGAACACCCCAAAACTCCTCGTCGGTCATGAGAAAGATGACAAACCACCTTTCGTGGATGCAACAGCCGCTCATTCCGGCGCTCTGCTCGGTGATGTGAGACATGACCCATTCCAGTCAGCGGGACTTGAAACGCCACCCCATCAACTGGTCGAGGCGGGAGCAATCCACAGGGCGCACAAGGGAGTTCTCTATATAGATGAAATCAACACTCTCAGCCTACAATCTCAGCAACATCTGCTCACGGCGATACAGGAAAAGAAATTCCAGATAACCGGTCAATCCGAAAGGAGTTTTGGAGCAATGGTCAAAACAGAACCTGTGCCCTGCGACTTCATTCTGGTATCGGCGGGGAATCTCGACGCTCTGCAGGGTATGCATCCGGCCCTGAGGTCAAGAATAAGAGGATATGGCTACGAGATATATCTTAACAGTACGATGGACGACACCGATGAGAATAGGAGAAAGTTGATAAGATTTGTCGCACAGGAAGTTGTAAAAGATGGGAGGATTCCCCACTTTGATAAGTGGGCGGTTGCCGAGGTAATAAGAGAGGCGCAGAGAAGAGCGGGGAGAAAGGGAAAGTTATCCCTGAGATTGAGGGAGCTTGGAGGTCTTGTGAGGGTTGCCGGAGACATAGCCGCAAGTGAGGGGGCAAAGGTCGTGACAAGGGAGCATGTGCTGAAGGCAAAGGAGATAGCGAGGTCTCTCGAGCATCAGGTTGCATCCCGTGCCATAGAGGCGAGGAAAGAGTACAAATCCTTCAAGACGGAGGGGACGGAAGTTGGCGTAGTTAATGGTCT
The DNA here is from genome assembly GCA_964432835.1 of uncultured Thermoplasmatales archaeon. Lineage (GTDB taxonomy): Archaea > Thermoplasmatota > E2 > DHVEG-1 > B18-G2 > B18-G2. The sequence continues at coordinate 1,693 of CAYSPA010000060.1, forward strand.
GGCTGTATACTCTGCAGACCCCTCTCTCAGCGAATATGCGGGTCTTGTTTTACCCATAGTTGCTGAAGTAACACCCGCGGGATCAAGGGCGGAGGGAAGAATTATAGCGACCGGTAAACTAGGGGAGATAGCAAAGGAATCGGTGCAGAACATCTCGGCCATAATCAAGAAATATATGGGTAAAGATATATCGGATCATGACATCCACATCCAGTTCATAGGAACATACGAAGGCGTTGAGGGAGATTCTGCAAGCCTCTCCGTAATAACCGCCGTGATTTCAGCCCTCGAGAACGTGAAGGTGAGGCAGGATACCGCTATAACGGGTTCGCTCAGCATAAGGGGTAATGTTCTTCCTGTAGGAGGTATAGCAGCCAAAATAGAGGCGGCGGCGGAGGCGGGTCTCAAAAGAGTAATAATTCCAAAAGCCAATATCAAGGATGTCCTCATAGACGAGAGATATAAGGATAAGATAGAGATAATACCGGTTGAGACGCTGAGGGAAGCTCTTGAACATGTCCTTGTCGGAGAAGGTAAAAAAGAACTCCTCGAGAAGCTTGCCATGATGAGACCTCCAGAAGTCGTCGGCAAGATGGAACTCGAATCAGAGAAAAAGATCGTCGAGCCCAAAAAGTGATCAACATGAAGGCTCTCTTTATAGGTAGGTTCCAGCCCTTCCACAAAGGTCATCTTGAGGTTATAAAGGAATTTTCCAGAAAATTTGACAAGATCATTATCGGGATAGGTTCTTCTCAGTACTCCCACACCAGAGACAATCCATTTACCGCCGAAGAAAGAGAGAGAATGATCAGGGAAAGTTTGAGAAAAGAGGGTGTAGGCAATTTTGAGATATACATGATTCCGGACATCCATAATTATCCTAGGTGGGTTAGACATGTAGAAAATACCATTCCGGAAAAATTCGATGTGGTTATCGCGAGAAATCCCGTAACCCTGAGATTGTTCAAGGAAAAGGGGTATGCGGTTAAGAGACCTCCTCGGTATGGCGGTGAGGATTGTAAGGGGGAGATAATAAGATACAGGATAGCGAGAGGCGAAAAATGGAGGCACCTTGTTCCCGATGCCGTTGCTAAAATAATTGATGAAGTTGATGGAGTGGAACGAATCAGAAAACTCTACGTGGATTAAATTTAAAAGGGGTTGAACCTTTCATTTTTTCATGGCATTGCCGATAGATGTGCTTCAAAAATCCCTCAATCAGAAAATGATTCTTCTGTTGAAAGACGGGAGAATGCTCGAAGGAACTCTCTCGGGTTACGACGAGCACATGAATCTTGTTCTGGAAGACACCGAGGAGCGGATGGAAGAGACGAGAAAGAAACTGGGTACCGTCATAATCAGGGGAAGCAACGTTGTCAGCATATCTGTGGCTTAGCGTAAATTAACATCCAAAATCGAGACGAAAGTTTTATATACAATCCTTTGATATTCACATAGTGGAAGGAACAGGGCTGGTAGTTGTTTGAGTGCATCCCATCCCCTCCTAGCCTGAGGCCAGCCTCCTTCCAACTTCTTTTTATTAAAATCTTCTGACGGATTCTGAGAATCCAGTATACGATTTTCTCCAAAATGAAAACTTTAAGTAGAAAAAATCAAATTTTGAATTGATTTTTATGCGGAAAATAAAAGCGAAGAGAGGTAAAGAATTAAGGTGCAGAGGCTGGAGACAGGAAGGAATTTTGAGGATGCTCGAGAACAACTTAGAGAATGCAGAAAAACCGGAGGAACTCATAATCTACGGAGGCTCAGGTAAAGCGGCTAGAAACTGGGATTGCTTTCACGCGATCGTTGATACCTTGAAGAATCTTGAAGATGACGAGACATTACTGGTTCAATCTGGTAAACCTGTAGCGGTTTTCAAAACATGGAAAACCGCCCCGAGGGTGCTGATAGCAAACGCAAACCTCGTTCCACACTGGAGCAACTGGGATGTTTTTCATGAACTGGAGAAAAAAGGTCTCATAATGTACGGTCAGATGACCGCCGGCTCATGGTGCTATATAGGCACGCAGGGAATCATACAGGGAACTTACGAGACGTTTGCCGCATGCGCCAGAAAGCATTTCAAGAGCGATCTGAGGGGGAAGATTGTTCTAACTGGTGGTCTTGGAGGGATGGGTGGAGCACAACCCCTGGCTATAAAGATGAATAACGGCATATGTATAGCTGTTGAGTGTGACAGGAAGAGAATAGAGCGCAGAATCAAGGCAGGATTCTGTGATATGGTTGTCGAGGATATTGATGAAGCGGTCGAGATAGCGGAGCAGGCTAAAGAGGAGGGCGAGCCAAAATCTATAGCGGTTGTTGGCAACTGTGCAGATACTCATCCATATCTTGTTGAAAAGGGGTTCAAACCAGATGTTGTCACCGACCAAACCTCTGCACACGATGAACTCAATGGCTATGTCCCCGCTGGATACTATGGAGACAATGTTGAAGAAGCGTACGAGCTGAGAAGGGAGAATCCGAAAAAGTACATCGAACTTTCTATGGAGAGCATGAAGAGGCACTGTAAAGCGATGGTAGATTTCCAGAAGAGGGGCTCCGTGGTTTTTGATTATGGAAATAATCTCAGGGGACAGGCAAAGAAAGCGGGATTTGAAGATGCATTCAGTTATCCGGGATTTGTTATAGCATACATAAGACCGATGCTCGCAGTTGGAAGAGGTCCTTTCAGATGGATTGCACTAACCGGAAATCCCGAAGATATACTGAAGACGGATAAAAAAGTACTCGAGTTATTCCCGGAGGATAACGTTCTGAAAAACTGGATTACCCTTGCAGAGAAATATTTACCATGGGAGGGTTTACCAGCTAGAGTATGCTGGCTTGGATATGGAGAGAGGGAGAAATTTGCCCTGGAGATCAACAGGATGGTGAGAGAAGGAGAGATTGGTCCAATTTCGATATCCAGAGACCATCTCGATTCAGGAAGCGTTGCATCACCATACAGAGAAACAGAGGGCATGAGGGATGGAAGTGATGCTATTGCTGACTGGCCCTTACTGAACGCCCTGCTGAACTGCGCAGCCGGCGCAGATTTGGTTGCTATCCACAACGGTGGAGGAGTTGGTATCGGATTATCGACGCATGCGGGAATGATAGTGGTCTGTGATGGAAGTAAAGAAACGGATGAGAGGATAAAGAGAGTCTTTAAAGCGGACCCCGGAATAGGAGTAATAAGGCATGCCGATGCCGGCTATGAAGAGGCGATAGAGCTGGTTAAGAATAGCGATTTGAAGGCGCCGATGATCAGATGATAGAGATAGATGGTGACCATCTGAGAATAGAGGATGTAATTGCGGTTGCCAGGAATTTTGAGAAGGTTTGCATCAAAGCGGATGCAAAGAAAAAAATTGAAGAATCCAGAAAAATCGTTGAGAAGATCATAGAAGAGGAGAGGACGGTCTACGGGGTTTCTACAGGTTTTGGAGACCTCGTGAAGGTGAGGATAAACAGAGAGGATGTTGACGCATTACAGCAGAATCTCGTGAGAAGCCATTCATGTGGGCATGGCAAACTTTTACCTACGGACCTTGTGAGAGCGATGATACTCCTGAGGACAAACTCCCTTGTCAAGGGTTACTCTGGAGTGAGATACGAACTTGTAGAGCTCTTGGTCGGCATGCTGAATAACAGAGTTCATCCTTGCATCCCTGAGAGCGGCTCCGTCGGCGCCAGCGGCGACCTCATTCCTCTGGCGCATATTGCTTTGGCAGTTATAGGGGAAGGTGAGGTCGAGGTTGATGGCGAGATCGTCGGGGCGGATGAAGGTCTAAAGAGAAAAGGGTTAAAGCCCATTAAGTTGAAAGCAAAGGAAGGACTGGCTTTAATAAATGGCACTCAATTGATGAATGCCTATCTCTGCTTTGCTATTCATGATATTCACAATCTTCTCAAGAACGCACAGATAGCAGGGATAATGAGCCTTGAAGCACTGAAAGGAACGGACCAGGCATTCAGAAAGGACATTCAGAAGTTGAGACCTCATGATGGGCAGAAAAAATCGGCGGAGAATTTGTGGAATCTTCTTAGAGGAAGCGAAATTCTGAAATCACACAGAAACTGTCCTAAAGTTCAGGACCCTTACACTCTGAGATGCATGCCCCAGGTTTTTGGTGCCGTCTATGATGCCCTCGATTTTGCAAGGAAAATAGCTGAGGTGGAAATGAATTCGGTTACAGATAATCCCATAATTTTGAGAGAAAGTGGGGATGTGGTATCCGGTGGCAACTTTCATGGTCAGAATCTTGCTATGGTTCTTGATTTCTTATCCATAGCAACATCCTATCTTGGATCGTTCAGTGAAAGAAGAATAGCAAGACTTGTGGACGGTAAACTTTCCGAACTCCCCCCTTTTCTAACGGATAAGGGTGGACTTCATTCGGGCTTCATGATGCCACATTACCTTGCTGCATCTCTTGTGAATGAAAACAAAATCCTATCTCATCCGGCAAGCGTTGATACCATACCTGTATCTGCAAATCAGGAAGATTTTGTCAGCATGGGTGCAAATGCTGGTAAAAAACTCATGAAAATCATAGATAACGTCCAGACAATAGTAGCGATAGAATATCTCACATCAGCTCAGGCGCTGGAATTCTTGAAACCCTTGAAACCATCCAGAGCCATACAGATAGCATATAACCATATCAGAAAAAGAATCCAAAAATTGGATGTTGATAGAGCCATGTACAGAGATATCGAGATGATGAAGAATATGCTCAAATCCGGTGAGATCGTGAGGGCAGTGGAAAAGGAGGTCAAACTCCACTAAATCTTTCTCCAGATATTTCCAAATAATTAAAATTAAAAGGTTTATCGCGTTGTGGATTTGGAATGGTAAGATTCAGATGGTTGCGGAACAGGTTGAAAGAGTTATCTCAATCCACCTTTATAGAAAGGGTCCTGCTGGTTTTTCCCTTCTTTATCCTCGTTCTAGATCTTTACATGCTTCACCATGCTCTGAGTATCGGTGACCAGAAGATCATCATTCCCGCCACATTGCTGTTTATCTTTTCGCTCACAGAAATTATAGTGGCCTTCGATGAGATTCATCAACACGTTATTGAGACATTGTCGGATAAGAAAATATCCAAAAAAGTGAGATCAGTAGTAAAAGGTTCCGAGCACAATATGACGGTGAAGAGAGCCATGGAACTCTCTCTGGAAAAATATCCCGAACTGAGGAAGTACAGGAGAAAACTTTATCATGTCATCTGTCAGGTGTTATCTGAGGAGATGGACGATGAATAGACGATTCGACCATCTTTTATGGTTGTATCAACAAGATTCACACCAAAATGATATGGAATGAATCTGTATGATGGACAGTTCA
>CAYSPA010000061.1:0-6958 GCA_964432835.1 uncultured Thermoplasmatales archaeon
AGAATTTTGGACACAAAAATGTTAAATTCATTCCCATGATGAGAAGCTATCCAAAGAAGAGGAATGTGTATATAATCTATGGAGAAAAGAGAGGGTAAAGATGATGAAACGATCCACAAAATGGGTAATTACGTTGGTCTTTATTCTTCTGATAGCGTACTCTGGCTTTGTTACATACAGTTGGTTAGATGGAGAAAAGGAAAAGAAAGATATGATGAGCTACGCTATCGCTATCTCTGATCTACCTTTAAGAGAGCTTGATGATATGGGATCCATGCTGGAATATCTGATAGAACACAGTACGGATGAAGTTCTGAGGGAAAGAATTTCCGAGTATCGGTCCCACGCGAGAGCTCTATACTACTCATCGTCTATACTTTACACCTCAACCCAAGACGAAAAGTACCGGGTTTTTAAAGATGCAATGAAAAATTTAGAAAACTTCTTTATAAGCGTAAACAATAGACCAGATATTAGAAAAATTATTGAAAACAACCTCGATACCCTGAAGCAAATGGAGAATATACTGGATACTATAGACAGGATAAACGATTTAACCATTCCAAACGCCGAGGAGCTTCTTGAACTTTCAGGGGAATTGGAATTTTGAAGGGAAGTATGTTCATCGGTCCTTCAGGGAAAGTATTTCCCACACAAATGTTCTACTTCTCTTTATGAAAGGTTCTATCGTGGAACAAACCCTCCTGAAAGACAGGCCAGAAAGATAGAGAAAAATGCTGTAGAGAATGGTCTCAACAGGTGTTCTTTCTTTTACAACGATAGATTTTTCTCTCAACGATTCTCTTAACAATTGCACCTCCATTTGGATATTACCTCAAACAGGGAAATGGGGTGCAAATTAATTTTATTCTTCAGGCTAATGTTGACAGCACCTTTGTTTTGAGTTGTGTTATCCCGAAATTACTTCCTCCTGAATTTATCGGGGAAGGTGATTGGTGATGATAAACCCAAATCTCTCGGAGGAACTTAATTCGGGATACTACAAATTTTTCTGCTTTGTGCTAAAACTTTTGACCTTTAATTTCTAAATATCGAACTGTGCCTCACAGCAAATTCTAGACAAAGGTAAAATAACAGTAAACAAATGGAGCTGATCACTATGTCTCGATGGAGGATTAGCAAAAGTAAGGCGATAGAGCTACGAGAGTGGGCACTGGAGAAGAGTGGAGTCAAGAAGTTTCTGGATTCTCTACCCGAACTTCCCAAGAAAGGCGAAATAAAACCCGGACTGTATGTAAGTTACGAGATCGATGAAAGAGAACTCGATGGAGAGATCGACTGGCCCGATATAGGTGTTGCCTGGGTATACGCAATACTTCCAGATGGGAAAAGAGAATACCTCGGCGAGGTTAGAGCCTATAATTGGGAAACCGTCTGGCTTTGCACAAAAGAACATGATGAGATAGATAATGCGGAAGAATGGTGGATGCAAATTAAAGAGAGTTATGAGAAACTCAAAAAAAGAGAAGAAAAAGGTTTCTTAAAGAGGATAAAATGATTTCATCTGATTGTAAGAAAGGATGTTGCGATTGATTTCGCGATACTGTGTGCAAAAAATTAGGTGCTTAATGCTATGGCAATCTCAAGTTAGTGGAATATCTATCGTTTCAAGATATGTGAAAGAAAGAACGGAATGAAGATGGAGATAAAATTCAGGGTGGTAGAAGAATGAATAAAGAAGAGATCTTAAGGAAGATAAGAGAGAATAGGGAAAAGATAAGTAGTTTTGGCGTTAAGAGGATAAGGATCTTTGGCTCTGCAGTAAGGGGTGAGACGAGCGAGGATAGCGATGTTGATATCGTTGTGGAATTTGAGAGAGGCAAAGCAACTTTCAGGAATGTTTGTGGTCTCGTTGATTTTCTTGAAGAACTCTTTGGCAGGAAAGTTGATATTTTAACTCCTGATGGAATTGAATCTATAAGGATAAAGCATACCAAAGAAAAGATAAAAAGGGAGGTCAAATATGCCTAAGCGAGGAGACAGAGAGTTTCTGATGGATATGCTCATCGTCTGTGAGAGGATGATTGGGTTGGGAAATGTAAATACGCTGCACAATTGAATCTTTCATTCACTTTGGAATGCACCGCCGGACGCCGCCCACAAAACATCCCAAAACCTATCCCTTCACCAATTCCTCCGCTGTTTTGATGATGTTTTCTCTTGATAGACCATACTTTCTGAGAAGTTCGTATGGCTCTCCGGATTCGCAGAATACATCCCTGATTCCTATCATTCTGAACCCGACATTTATTCCTCTTTCCATGAGAAACTCGGATATTGCGCTTCCAAGACCACCTATTACAGAATGCTCCTCAGCCACGATAATTCTGCCCGTATCTCTCGCTGACCTGAGAACAGCTTCTCTGTCAAATGGTTTTATGGACCACATATCCAAAACTCTGGCAGATATTCCCTTCTTCTCAAGCTCCTCCGCCGCCTTTACGGCTTCGTAGAGCATGGTTCCATGAGCTAGAATTGCTATATCATCTCCATCTCTCACCTCTACCGCTTTTCCTATCCCTATATCCTCGATCTCCTTTTTATCATAAATCACATACATCGCTTCCCTGCCTATTCTTGCATACATCGGCCCATAGTTCTCGGCCATAAGTTCAGCTATTCTCCCTGTCTGGTATGGATCGCTTGGAGCAAAGACCTTCATGTTCGGCAGTACCCTCATTAGAGCGAGATCCTCGAGCATCTGATGGCTGACTCCATCTTTACCAACGCTCAATCCCGCGTGGGTAGCGAAAAGTTTGACATTCATATTTGAATAAGCGACACACATCCTTATCTGGTCGTATGTTCTTCCGGGAACGAACACGGAGAATGTACTTGCAAACGCTATCTTTCCGCAAGACGCAAGACCTGCAGCTACGGAAATCATGTTTGCCTCTGCTATACCCATGTTGAAGAATCTCTCTGGAAACCTCTGTCCGAATTTGTATGTCTTTGTGGATTTTGATAGGTCAGCATCGAGTACAACGAGATTCGGATATCTCTCTCCGAGTTTTATGAGGGTCTCTCCATAAATATCTCTGGGATTAATCTTCTCCTCCATCTCCCTCCTCCAGTATCCTTTTTTCTGCCTCATCTAACTCTCTCATTGCCATCTTATACTCCTCATCATTCGGCGCAACGCCGTGGAATCTCAGATTCCCTTCCATGAACGATACCCCTTTACCCTTGACGGTTTTCATTATTATCATCGTGGGTTTTCCATTCTTGAGAGAACAAGCTTCATCAAGCGCATCCAGAATCTGTTTGAAATCGTGACCGTTGATCTTCATAACATTCCATCCAAAGGCTTCCCATCTCTTCTCTATCGGCTCAAGCCCGTATATCTCTTCAGTCGTTCCATCTATCTGCAGTTCATTCCTGTCAAGAAGGGCAATGAGATTATCGAGTTTATAGTGCGATGCTATAGATGCTGCCTCCCAGATTTGACCCTCCTCACTCTCTCCATCCCCGATGAGAACATAGACATGATAGTCTTTCTTATCCAGTTTTCCTGCCAGAGCTACGCCAACTCCAAATGATAAACCCTGTCCAAGAGAACCAGTAGCTACTTCAACACCAGGAGTACTAACTGCGGGATGACCCTGCAGCATGGCGCCGACCTGCCTAAGCTTGAGCAATTCTTTTTCATCAAAATACCCACACTGCGCGAGAACTGCATAGAGCGCTGGAGCTGCATGTCCCTTGCTCAGAATGAATCTATCTCTATCGGGGTCTTTCGGGTTTTTGGGGTTGTGTCGCATGTGATGATGGTAGAGAGCAACTATCGCATCGACGGCAGAAAGAGAGCCACCGGGATGACCTGATCTTGCTCTGTAAGTCATCTCTATGATCCACTTTCTGGCTCTTACTGCCAGAAGTTCCAGATGTTTTATCAATTTTCTATCGTGTTCGTGTCTCTTCATTTCCTTTAACACCAAACAGCCCACAGCGGATATTTACAATACATGTATATAAGATTAGTCTTTTTGTCAAGTGCTTAGCTTTTGGTGAGTTCCCATCCGCATATATCGTTCGCACAGATGATTCCCGATATTACTACCGCCTCGATTCCACCTCCAGGAAAGGTTGATGCATTTGCCAAATACAAACCCCTTACTGGAGTTTTGAAGTAAGGTCTTTTGGTATCAATTGACTGATCAAAAGAATAGATTGCTCCTTCCGGCATGGAAGTATATCTTTCGAATGTTTTTGGCGTTGCGGTATCTTGAATAACTATATGCTTACTCAAGTTTGGAATGATCTTCTCAGCCCTTTTGATCAGAAGTTCCGCAAATTCCCTTTTCTTCTCCAGATATTCTTTTGTTCCTCTCTCTGGAAATTCGTTATAATTCGCTCTACTCAGTATCGTAACGCTTGCTTTTCCTTCAGGTGCTAAGCTTGGATCCGCATTGGAGTTTATAACGATGCTGTAACCTTCATCCAAATCCTCAATAATGGTCGGACAATCAGATAAATCCATATCCACTCCCAGGAACACCATAAAGCAAGAGGGGGACATCCTCAGTCTCTTTACATATTCAACGAACTTCCTATCTAGATTCTCCTCTCCAACGAGCTCAAGAAAAGTAGTTTTTGCGTTTGCGTTGGCAACTATGATCGGACTACTTAAGATTCTATCTTTGATCCTTACACCTTTAACCTTCCCTTTATCAACGATTATCTTATCCACCCTATGCTCCGTAAGAACTTCTCCGTTGTGTTTTTCGATGAATTCTTTCAATGCGTTGGCAAACCTCTGTGCCCCTCCCTTAGGGAAGTATCCACCGTGCAGATAGTATGAAACCACGGCAGTTAAAGCGCCACCTGCTCTCGTTTCTTCTGGCTTTGTTCCCAAATAGCCAAGAAGAGCGCAGAGTAAGGTTTTCAAATCCTCATTGGTGAAAAACTCATCTAGTTTTTGCTTGAAAGTTTTGTTCATCCAGTCGAAGAAGTGAGGATGTTCTTTGGGATAATCCACGAGCTTCTTTGCTCCAAAAACCTTGACTATCAGTTCAGCAGGTAGAGGAGTACCATAGACCAGGTCTTTGTAACATTCTTCATAAGCTTTCTTAGCTTCTCCAAAGAATGCATGGATGTTTTCTTCCTCTTCTGGAAACATCTCCGATAGAGACTTTATGAACTCCTCCAGGTTGCTGGCGTCGATCTCTTTACCTTTAAAGATAAACCTCATCCTGTTCCTTACAAAAAGTTCATCCTTCTTAAAGCCAAGTTCCTTGAGAAGGTATGTTATTGGTCCCTTTTCCCATAATCCGCTTATGTTTTCAACGCCCGTATTAAAGACAAAATCCTTTCTCTTGAAAGAAGAGCAGTAACCTCCTACCTGAGAATGCTGTTCCAAAACCAAAACCCTGTAACCTCTTTTTGATAGCAAAGCACCGCAGGTTAGTCCACCAATACCTGAGCCAACGATTATGACATCGTATTCGTTTTTTCCTTTTAGTTTTTCTACATCAACCTTCCAATCGTATTTCCTGAATTCCCTTGTAGCTAGATAGGCTGGTGCTTTTAAAGGGAAGATAATCGAAAATGCTATGCCGAAAGCTATCAATGTGTTTGAAAGAACTACCGCGAAAGACCTGTTTAAAAGCAAAAATGTGGTCGCATTTGCCATGAAAATCCCCGCCCATGCTCCGGTGATCAGGTTATTGATAACAATAAATGATCTCTCCTTCCAGTAAATTTCTGGGTAATCTCTCTTTGAAGCTTGAAAGGTAAAGGGTTGTTTGATGATTATGGAAAGCAAAGCCATCAGAAACAAAGCAAGGTAGCCGAGAAAACCGCTTCTCTCAACAAATATATTCAGATTGAAGATAAATGTAGCAATGGTAGCTATGCCGAAATAGAGAAGGGATGTTAAATCCATCAAGTTGAAATCCATCTTGCGGATTTGAGGTATTGTAAGAAGTGAGGCGATGACAAGAGCGATAACGATTCCTGTAGCATTCCCCATACCACATAATACCCAGTAGACAATCCACGGAGCGAAAGAAATGATCATGTAAAACATGCCAGGGATCTTCATCTTATCCCTTCGAAGATGATCTAAATTTTCTGACTTTTCTCTTCAGGTGTCTTATTTCCCCCTTTTCCCCTCAGGATGTTATAGAGATCAAGATATATGTCTGCTCTTAAATCTCTGATAACTGGTCTTACATGGCGGGCGCGCTCTATTTCTTCAAGGTTAATATCGCAGATAAGGGCGCCCTCCTTGAAATAGTCCATTTTCTTGATGAGATTACCGAGAGGATTGTATATCTGACAGCCGCCCCAGAAGACCAGATCCTCTTGAGCTCCCACGAGATTTGTATACGCTAAAAATACCGTGTTTTCCAGAGACCTCGCTGGTAGCAATCTTTCAAAATAGATTCTGGTTGTGGATGGAGATGCTGAGATGCAGACTATTATATCCGCACCCTGTAAGGTTAGTGCTCTTGCAACTTCTGGAAAGAAAAGATCATAGCAAACCATCATCCCTATCTTTCCGAGTCTTGTATCGAATGGCTTTATTTCTTCGCCTTCATCAAAGAATATCTTTTCTTCGAAAGGACCAAATGTTGGCAGGAACCATTTGCTGTAAGTATCGACTTTTCCATCGGGGTGAGCAAGTACCGAGGCGTTTCTTATGAGCCCCTTTGGATTCTTTTCTTTGAGGGGCATACCAAAGATGATGTAGGAATCTTTCTCCTTTGCGAGATCCGAGATATACTTCACGGATTCTCCATCCACTGGCTCAGCAATGTCTCTGAGTTCATCTTTGCATCTGTAACCAGAAAGGAAAAGTTCGCCAAAGACATAGAGATCCGCATCCTCCTTCTTTATGAATTCCTCCATCTTCCTTAGATTTTCTTCCTTTTTGCCAATCTTTGGTCTTCCCGCTATTAGGGCTATTCTTGCATGCATACCTTTTAAGGCATAG
>CAYSPA010000062.1:0-5455 GCA_964432835.1 uncultured Thermoplasmatales archaeon
ACGGAATTCATCTGGATGAAGAATTTTACAGGAAAAGGATAGAGCAGTTATATCCCGGGGAGATAGGAAAGCTGTGTAACCTGGTTTTTGAGAGAATAACATCCAGCCGGTGAGGGTTAATCCACATCTTGGCTGCGTAGCAGATCATCGGCTGAAAAGTTTAGAAAACAAATCGTGGTGGAATCGATGAAATGGATGACAGGGCAATCCATATACGGAATGATGAAAAACTGTAAATCCGGAAAATTTGAGAGGTGGTCGAGCCATGTAGACAATTTCAATTGATGGAGAAGACGATGCTCCCGCCGGGATTTGAACCCGGGTCGCCGGCTCGAAAGGCCGGAATGATTGGCCGGACTACACCACGGGAGCAACCACTTTTAGGTGTATCTGAAACTGCCTTAAAAATATTGGGTTAATGTACCGTCGGCTGAGCAATCTCCAGGAGAAATTTTTCTATTTTCTCCACTATGTTATCAAGGTTTTTTTCAACCGAAGAGGATAATCCTTGTCCGAATGACATGTTTTCCACCTGAACACAGAGTATGGTAACATCCTCTGGTCTGTTATAGAGTAATCTGGATAACTCGATCAATCTCCCGAGATTGAGAAAATGAACCGAAAAGATTTCCCTTTCCTGAATTTCATCCAGATTGAACTCTCTCACCTCTCCAATTTCCCCTCCAAAGTCGGAGGAATCTATGATGATCACCTTTCTGTATCTCGACAGTATATCTATAATTCTGGAGCCACATATTCCTCCGTCTATAAAATCAAAATATTCAAACCTATTCTCAAGTATACTCTTTAAGTACACACCTAACCCATCATCTCCTCTGAGAATATTCCCCAAACACACAACCGCTATCCTTTCCATTTCACCTTCACTTCTAGGCTGTGGGTCGAGCACGAGATACACGGGTCATATGCTCTGACGAGCATTTTCAGAAGATTTTCTATCTCGTCTTTTGGTCTATCCTTAACCTCCGAAACAAGTTTTTCCATATCCTTCTGTATATTTGCATGGTTCTGATTTGTCGGGATCACTAGATTTGCCCTTTTACATCTTCCTTTACTGTCCATCACGTAATCATGTATGAGTAAGCCTCTGGGAACCTCAACCATTCCCACACCCCTCCCTTCCCTGGGCTTCACTTCTGAAATCCTCTCTTCTTTTATTCCTCTGCTGAGAAAATCATCGATTATATCTATAGATTCCTCCATGTTGTGAGCAATTTCAACAAGCTGGGCCATGCTGTTCATAAACGGGTTGAAACAGGGATTTTTGAGATCAAATATCGAAGATATGTGGTGGGCAAAATCGGAGAGGAACTTGCTGTTTATATTGAATCTTGCCAGTGCGCCGACCATGTATGATTCTCTTGCATGTCTGGAGTGTTTTGCCGTGGAAATGTCCACGACATATTCTTTGATATAATCTCTGTAGTCACCGTTTAAATAGCCTGCATCTGAAGACATCGGTGAACCATCATAAAATGCGTACTCTCCTTCCCGTGATAGAGAGATATACTCCGTTTCTCTGCTGAAGTCTGGAAATGCCCCTATTCTCTTCTCTATCTCAAAGGACACTTCTTCTAACAATTTCTTACAATCTTCTATCTCCTTTCTGACCTTTTCCAACTCTCTGACACTGGGGAATGAATAAAAGCCTCCGACCGCGAGCGACACTGGATGGGTGGTTCTACCGGCTGTGATGTCCGATAACCTGTTTGCAAGTTTGTGTATCTTCAGCATTTTTTTCACAAGCTCTTTGTTTTCCTTTGCCACCTCTATAACATCCTTTTTTCCGAACAAGTCCGGCAGAACGAGGAAACCTACATGAAGAGAATGGCTCTGCATGTTTTCTGCGTGTAAGGCAAGCTTCCTCAATTCAATCGTCTGCTCCGTCACTTCTATCGAGAGAGCCGACTCCACCGCTTTTATCGAAGCTATCGTATGACCTATTGAGCATATGCCACATATTCTCGATGTAATGAAAGGCAAGTATTCATAGTTCTGGTCCCTGACTATGGCCTCGAAGAATCTCGGTGCTTCCGGAATCTGCCATTCCACCCTCTTTATATCTCCATCACTATCGATCTCGACAATTATGTTTCCATGCCCTTCTACTCTTGTCAGGTGGTGAACCTCTATTCTTTTCTCCATATTTTATCACCGAAATTAAACATATTCCACTTATCTTTCAGCTCATTATAATCGATATTGTATCTCTGGAATATCTCTTTTATACACTCGGTTGCCGGTTTCTCCAGAATCCCTCTGCACCCTATGCACGGTGAACCCCTGGATGGGCATATGGCGTTGCACCCTGCCAGTGTTATGGGACCGAGACACAATTTTCCTTCATCAAAAAGGCACGGGTTCTCTCTCTTCTTGCACTCAACGCATACCGGGTAATTGGGTAGTTCCGGTTTCTTTCCAGAGGAGATGGATATCACAAATCTCTCGAATTCATCTCTATCTATGGGGCATCCGGGTATGTAATAATCCACCTTAACAACCTCATCCACAGATTTCGCCCTATGGATGTTGAAAAAGGGATTGCTCACCAATTCTTTATCTCCATACACCGATTCTATGAGTTCATCTTCATTAAACCTGTTTCTCATCTTGTTTATACCACCGAGACATGCACAGCTTCCAAGAGCTACAAGTATATCGGCGTGTTCTCTTATATCTTTGAGTCTTTCCTCATCCATGGGTCTGCTGATAGATCCCTCCACGAAAGCTATATCGTAATCATCTGAATGAACATCCGATATCTCTCTGAATGATACAATATCGACGATCTCTATAAGTTTCAGTATCTCATCCTCCATGTTTGCTATCTGGAGTTGACAACCTTCGCAGCCCGCGAAATCGAAGAAAGCCACTCTTGGTTTCATTGAAACACCTCCGGAAGATTCTTTATATCAGAATATCTGAAAACGGGTCCCTCTCTACACACGTATATACCATTTATCTGACAGTGTCCACATCTTCCCAAACCACACTTCATTCTTCTCTCCAGTGAAACAAAGATATTGGTATCTTTGATACCCGCATCTTCAAGGCATTTGATAACAAACTTATACATCACGGGCGGGCCAACCACCAGCGATACAGTCTCCTTGGGATTCTGTATTTCTATCTCATTAAAAAGTGTGGTGACTACACCCACGCTGTGATTCCATTTCATACCTTCTGGACAGGTATCTACAGATAGTCTTATTTCGACATCATCAACTTCCTTCCATTTCTCCATCTCATCCATGAAAAGCATATCCTTTGGTGTTCTCGCTCCATACAGGATGTAAATTTTTCCAAATCGCGGTCTATTATCTTTGGATAACACATGCTTTATGAGAGATCGGAGGGGTACAATACCAATTCCTCCCGCAACAAAAAGGAGGTCCTTTCCTTCCAGATCCTCTACTCTGAAACCTTTACCCAGGGGACCTCTTATTCCGAGCTTTTCACCCTCTTTCATGCTGTGCATACGATTGGTCAGGTTACCCACCTTTCTGATGACGAGTTCAAATCTGTTATCTCCACTTGGAGGGGAAGAGATCGATATGGGCGCTTCTCCCACTCCAAACACGGATACCTCCACGAACTGCCCCGGTTCGAAGTGGAATGAATCCCTGCTGAGAAGTTCGATTTCAAATAGTTTCTCGTTCTCAGTTAGCGGTTCAATCCTTCTTATGACGGCAGGCTCCGGCAAAATACGAGAATCTGCCTCCACACCCTCTATCATCTTGTATACCAGTTTGCCCCTGGATTCATGTTTTCTTCTAGATAATGTGTTAAAAACTTTCGCCGGGTCCGCTATCTTTGGTATGCATGCCATGATACATCTTCCACAGCCCACGCATGCTATAAAGTTGTATCTCATGGGTATGTAGAGCCCTTTTCTGTAGAACCTGTGCCTGTATCTTTCGGATTTGTCTTTCCTGAAAATCTCCCCACTTGCTATTTTTGTGAAATCCGGCAACAGGCAACTGTCCCACGTCCTTATCCTCTCCCCATCTTCCAGAGTTAATGATATCTCGTCCCTGATGTCATAACAGTAGCAGGTTGGACAAACCAAAGTGCACGAACCGCACTGTAAGCATTTCTTTGATTCTTCTTCCCATAAAGGATGTTCAAATACATCCATCAAAAGGAAAGGAATCTGATCCTTCTCGATATCGAGTTTAACCTTGTATCTATCGGGAAGTGCTTTCCTGTGGTTTTCGACATCCTTTATATCTTGGTCACTGGCTTCTTTTATATTCCTCGCGTAGTCCATCAATATTTCCCTTCCTCTTTCGCTGCCGATTTCTATTATCACTTTCTTACCCAAGTCTGTCAGCATTAAATCAAAACCGTCTTCCACAACATGGGTACCGAGACTCGAGGCAAACGAAAAATCATTCACTCTCAGAATGTCCGAACCTATAATTATGGTATTTTCTCTTCTCTGTTTATAAAGTTCATCCGGTCGCCCCTCCATGTAGACCATGTCCATCTGCTTTAAGGCTACAATGTCGTATGGATGCACGCCTATTATCACCCTTTTTGTATTATCTCCCAACAATTCACCCTTCTGTTCGCCAACATTGAATTTTATCATTTTTTCATAGGGCGGAAGGAAGAATTTTTTTGGAGGTAGAATGGTAACATCGTGGTCAAGCCGCAGCTCGGCGGCGCTTTCCAGATGCGAGAAAACGAAACGTCCCCTTTTTTCTTTCACACCTATGGTTTCAAAGCCGTTTATCAGGTTATCTACAAATGCCAAAAAATCGTCCTTTTCCAATCTGCAAATTTCTCCATCCATGGTCGATTGACCGAATAAGAAAATAATTATTAACGATTTTTCTTTTCCGTGAGATACTCTATCAGCATCTGTATGGATTTTCCTCTATGGGAATACATGTTCTTTTCCGATGCATCCATCTCTCCAAAGGTTTTGGTCGCTCTTTCAGGATAAAAAATGGGATCGAAGCCAAAACCTTTAGATCCCCTCTTTTCCGTAGATATCCTCCCCTTGCACTCTCCCACGAATATCCTGACCCTCTTTCCCCTTTCCTTGTAGGCAACCACGGATTTAAACATGGCCTCTCTATCGGTTACACCTTCCATGAGTTTTAAAATGCCGTCACATCCTATTTTTTTGAAGACGTATGCAGAATATACTCCTGGAAATCCATTCAGGGATTTTATGAATAAGCCGGCATCCTCCAGGAAGAAGGGTTTGTCTATCTTTCTGGAAAGATACTTTATGCCGTAAATAGCCACCTCCTCCAAGGTATCGGCCTGTATCTCCGGGTAACCCTTATCGTACTGTTTAACTTCTATACCTATCCGTCTGAATTTTTCTCTCGCCTCTCTGAATTTTCCATTATTCTGCGTCGCGAACACTACCTCCATCTTATATACCTCCCTCTTCTGGATATCTCATCCAGTTTCCTTC
>CAYSPA010000062.1:5555-6927 GCA_964432835.1 uncultured Thermoplasmatales archaeon
ATCCCCCTGTTATGAAGTTTTGCTATATTCCTGCCCATTTCCATGCAAATCCTCTTCATCTCTCCTTTCGATACTTCCGAGAGCAAATCCTTCACCTTTTTACCCTCTATATATTCCATGGTTATCGTACACCGCGTGATATCCACATCATATATGATGGGCGCGGGAACGCCCGCCTTTCTCGCTTCATGTATGAGTTTTGCTTCTTCCTTTGTCCTCGATGCCCTGAGCAAAAAATCCAGTTCCTTCAACCTGTACTTCTTGGACAACCTCACCTTCTTAACAGCCTTTCTTCCCAGATATTCCGAAAGTATGAGCTCAGCTTCCGCGCCCCTGTAAATCACTCTCTCCATTTCACATCGACCTCATCGGTTCTGAATCTCTGGTCTATGAAACTCTCCTCTATTTTGGTTTCCATTCCACTTCTGTACATCAGGATTCCCGTCCAGGCTATCATCGCTCCGTTATCCACACAGAGGTCATCGGGTGGAACGAAGAATTCTGCCCCCCTCTCTTCAGCCATGATTCTGACCATCTCTCTCAACCTTCTGTTTCTTGCGACACCTCCTCCCAGAAGCACCTCATCTTTACCAACATGAGCCATTGCTCTCTCTGTTACCTCTGTGAGTGCCGCAAACGCCACCTCCTGAACAGAAAAACAGATGTCCTCTATGCTCTCTCCGGAGTCATAGTATTTCTGAGCAGATGTGAGCATTCCCGAAAAAGCTACATCCATCCCTTTAACGCTATAAGGTATGTCGAGAAGTTTTCTTCCACTCTTTGCAAGCTTCTCTATAATGGGTCCACTTGGGAAAGGTAGATTCATGTATCTTCCCAGTTTATCCAGAAAATTACCAACACCTATATCCAGTGTCTCTCCAAAAACCCTGTATCTTCCGTTGGCGAAGGCGATAACCTGGGTATTTCCACCGGAGACATACAGAAGAACGGGGTCTTCACAATCCGTGGTTCCCCTTCCTATTTCCAGATGGGCTATACAGTGATTCACCCCAACGAGAGGCTTATTGAGGGATAAAGAAAGGGCACGCGCCGCCGTTGCCGCCGTCCTCAGGCACGGACCGAGACCGGGACCCTGAGAGAAGGCTATCACATCGATCTCCTCGGGTTTGACTTTCGCTTTCTCAAAAGCTTCTCTTATAACCTTCGATGCATATTTCGCATGATGGTTTGCCGCCTCCCTGGGATGGATACCTCCGCTCTCGGGTTGATACATTTTTATGATGTTGGATAAAACTTTGCATCTTCCGTTGTCGTATTCAACGATCCCCGCACCTATGGTGTGAGCGGTTCCTTCTATTCCAAGGGAAAGCATCCATTCTCTTAATGTGGAGGAAAAGTTAAATCTTGTGGA
>CAYSPA010000063.1:0-6836 GCA_964432835.1 uncultured Thermoplasmatales archaeon
GGTCTCTCACCAATCTGGTTTTCTGGATATTCTGGTTGAATTTCGCCATAGCCATCTTCAATGCTCTGCCGATGATTCCCCTGGATGGAGGTTATCTGATGCAGGACTTGCTTGGCGGACTGCTCGAAAGATTCCCCGTCAGGAAGAAGAGCAGAGAAAAAATAACGAGATACACCATGACGGCACTTTCTCTTTTGATATTATTCCTCGTTATATATCCACTTCTGCTGAAATATCTCTTTCCTCTGCTTCACCGGGCTTAAGTTTCAACAACTATACGGAATGGAGAGGGGATCTTCATCCCGGCTCTTCTTAAAGCTTCCTTTGCCTTCTCTATAAACTGTGGCTTGGTTTCTATGGATATCACGGGTTGATTTGGTTTCACCCTCGCCGCGGTTCCAACCGGTTTTCCGTATGCCTTTCTCATCCCCTGTGAAACCCTGTCCGCGCCCGCTCCCGTCGCCTGTTTGTTCTCCCTCAGTATCACGTGCGGATACACCCTTATTTTCAAATGATAGTTGGAGACGCCCACGGATTTCTCCATGTATCTGTTTGCAGCCACACGGGCCGCATCTAAGGCGTTATGTCTTATATTGCAAGCCTCCTCGGCGAGGAGGGATATCTTGACGGGAAAACTCTCCCTCCTGTTACCCATGTCGAATTGCGTTATCTTTGGATTTGGTACGCCTTTCAGATACTCCTTCCTCGTTGTTATCTGTCCCCTTATTTCTCTATACATTCTGCCGGGTTTTCTTGCCATAAACCTTCACCTGATGAATCCCGAAACAGTTCCCTATTTATAAAATCTTTCTTGGAAATATTAAACTCCACCGGATTTTTCATCTCCGCGCGGATTTCGGAGCCAGTTCGGGAGAAAAGGTTATATCCCTTTATCAATCTTATTTACCCAAGGATGATGGAGAATTTCTACAGGGAGATAATCGAAGAGATTCGAAAAGGCAGGATAAAGTCAAAGAAAGAGCTTCATCGCAGAAAATTGCGACTGTGCAAAATGTACAATCTTGATAAGATTCCCCCGGACAGCGAGATACTGAAAAGAATACCGGATGATATGAAAAAGGAGGAATTCATGGAAATCTTAAAGAAAAAACCAACCAGAACCCTGTCCGGGGTTTCCGTTGTCGCGGTGATGACCTCTCCAGAGAGGTGCCCGCATGGCAGATGCATACCGTGTCCAGGCGGCGTGGATATGAACACTCCACAGAGCTATACTGGATACGAGCCCGCAACCATGAGAGCGATTCGCAACAGATTCGACCCCTATTTGCAGACCAGAAGCAGAATAGAACAACTCAGAGAGATAGGTCATCCCGTTGATAAGATAGATTTCATAGTGATGGGCGGTACATTTCCAGCCAGGGACCCGTTTTACAAGGAGTGGTTCATAAAGAGATGCTATGATGCGATGAACAACTCCGATAGCGAAAATCTCGAAGAGGCTAAGAAAAAGAACGAAAACGCTGAATCGAGGTGCATAGGATTGACCATAGAGACCAGACCGGACTGGTGCAGGATGAATCAGATAGAGGAGATGCTGAGGTTCGGTGCAACACGCGTTGAGATCGGTGTGCAGACGGTTTTCGATTTCATACTCGAAAGAATGGAAAGGGGTCATACGGTATACGATTCCATACTTGCGACGAAACTGGCAAAGGATGCTGGTCTGAAGGTATGCTACCACATAATGCCCGGTCTACCCGGCTCGGATCTGAATCTGGATATGGAGACCTTCAAAACGATCTTTGAGGACCCGAGATTCCGACCGGATATGTTGAAGATATATCCAACTCTCGTCATAGACGGAACCAAACTTTACGAGATGTGGAAGAAAAAGGAATACATTCCCCTGGATACCATGAAGGTCATAGACCTTCTTTCGAGGGTCAAGAGCATGGTACCGGAATGGATAAGGATTCAGAGGATAGAGAGGGATGTTCCCTCGCACAAGATCGAGGCGGGGGTGAAGGAGAGTAACCTGAGACAGCTTGTGAGAGAGTATATGCAGATTAGGGGAATGAGATGCAGATGCATAAGATGCAGGGAAGCCGGGCGCACCGATGCGGAGGGAGATATCGAGAGAGCGAGGATAAACAGGATAGATTACATCGCAAGTGATGGAGAGGAGGTCTTCCTCTCTTTTGAAGATAGATATAGTGATGTACTGTTTGGATACCTGAGGTTGAGGTTGCCGGGTAATCCATATATAAAAGAAGTGACCGAGACGAGATCGATGATAGTGAGGGAACTCAGGGTCGTCGGAAAGGAGATCGAGATAGGAAAAAGGTCAGCGCTTGCCATCCAGCACAGGGGTATTGGCAGGGCATTGATGATGGAGGCGGAAAAAATAGCGATGGAGGATTTTGACTGCAGGAAAATACTCGTTCTCAGCGGAGTCGGGGTCAAAGAATATTACAGGAAGCTCGGTTACGGCGATGATGGATTTTACATGAGCAAGAGATTAAAGTAGAGAAAGTTGATTCCCACCTTCATGAAAATACAGCCAGAATGCCTTCCCTGTCTGATGAAGAGGTGCCTCTACGAAATAGAACTCGCCGGAAAGAACAAAGATATCTCGAAAAAGGCGATGGTAAAGGCGATGGAAACCCTCGCAAGGGAGTTTGACCCATCCAGGTGCAGTGCGAGCATAGCGACGGAGGTTCACAGAGCGGTGTATAAAGCGCTCGAATGTAAAGACCCATACAGGGAGATGAAGAGAAGAAGCAACGAGGTCGCCCTCTCTCTCATTCCAAAGGTTGAAACTATCATAAAAAATTCGTGTGACCCCCTCGAATCTGCCATCGTGTGCTCGATCATCGGAAATATCCTGGATTTTGGCATAGAGGGCGGAAGCAGCAGGCCGGAGAATCTCGAAAGGGACTTCGAGAGGTTTTACAGAGAAGGACTCGGCTACAGCGATTACGATGAGTTCAGAAAAATCCTCCTGAATGCCGAGAGAGTAACCCTCTTCACGGATAACTGCGGAGAGATCGTTTTTGACAAACTGCTGTGCAGGGAGATAAAGAGATCGAGACCTGAATTGAGACTTACCCTTGTTGTTAAAGGGGAGCCGATCCTTTCGGATGCAACGAGAGAGGATGCCGAAAAACTGTCGTTCAGAGAGGTTGTCGATGAAATAATGGATACCGGAACGTTTGCGGTGGGTCTGGATATAGAAAACATGCCGGAAAATCTGAGAAAGAATCTGGAAGAGACTGACCTCATAATATGCAAGGGTATGGCGAATTATGAAGTGTTCTCTGAAACCAGTTACAGACCCATAGCTTACCTCCTCAGGACAAAATGTGAGCCAATAGCGAGATCATTGGGTGTTGAAACGAATATCAACATCCTTAAGCTCTTTACATGAATGCAAATCCCCAAAATCGGAGATCATCCATCGACCTTCACCGACAGTTTTTTAACTTTTCTATCCATAACGTGTTGAAGCCCGGTGATAGGGGATGGACGAAATAGAACTGCCCGGACATCTTGTCAAAACGTGCGAGGAAGTGGGGCACGTCGATATACTCGTGGGGGTGCTGTGTAAAAACGTGGAGGCAACGATACTCCACGTTCTCAATGTCACAAATGAGGGTCTCTACACCTACTTTCCAGAATATCGTAAGGGGATTGTTGTGAGCGTGGGGGAGTCGAGCGATAGGACGAGGGAGATGGCCAAACTGTTCCAGCCCTACAATGGCATATCAAAAATAATAACCGAAGATATCGGCGGGAGCGGCAAGGGCGCCGGGGTGAGAACCATAATGAAAGTGGCGAGATTTCTCGATGCGGATGTTCTCATCCTTCTGGATGGTGACCTTCTCAGCGTGAGACCGAAATGGATAGAATCCATAGCCGCTCCGATAATCTATGGAAGGGCAGACCTCACCATACCTTTCTACATAAGACACAAGTACGATGGTGTCATCACAAACATACTGGCATATCCCTTCACGAGGGCGGTTTATGGCGTAGATATCAGACAACCGATAGCGGGAGAGTTCGGTATATCCAGAGAGTTGTGCGAAAAACTGCTGAAACACCCCCTCTTCCCCATGGATTTCGGCATAGACATATTCATCGTAACCGTGGCGGCTGCGGAGGGTATGATGGCGAAAGAAAGCCTGTTCACCCAAAAAATCCACGAGTCGACAACCAGGTATCTGGAACCCGAGAAATTGCTCATACCCATGTTCAGACAGGTCGTCGGTGAGATGTTCGAACTCGCAAAATACTACGAGAAGATGTGGAGGAACAGAGAGAGGTATCGCCTGAGCAGAAATTATCGCACGGGTTTGACGCAGAAACCCATCCCCGTGAAGGTCGATATAGAGAAATTTATTAAGATGTTCAGAGAGGGATACAGGGACATGAAAGATGTCATACGGAGATATCTTTCCCCAGACATCAACTCCCGCTTAGAGGATGCCTATAACGACATTGAGAAATTCGATGCGGATACCTGGGCGAAGGCGGTTTACAGATTCGCTGCTGGATACAGGCATCTCGAAAGGGATATAGACAAGTACATTCTCATCGAGGCGTTGAAATCCCTCTGGCTGGGAAGATTTGCGAGTTATGCCATAGAGGTTAAGGACCTGGATACCGAAGATGCGGAGAGAGTTATACAGGAACAGGCAAGGGTCTTCGAAGAAAATTTTGATTATTTTTTGTCTCTCCGGTGACGCCTCAGTCCCTGAATCCACGTGAATCCTTTATGAACCTGAATGCCACATCCACAGCATCTTTTGCATTCTGCGCCACATGATAATTTCCCTCTACCCCCTTCAGCAATTTGTTGTGCACGATATCGTCCACCACACCCCCACTGCCCTCGATGAGGATGGTGGGCTTCCCGAGAATGATGGCGGTTGATATCTCATTCAGTGTCCCCCATCTCCCGCATATTCCTATAACAGCGTCCGCGCTACTCACTATCACATAATTCCTGAAATGCCCGAGCCCGCTCTCTATGGCTATGTCTATGTATGGGTTTGCCTCGCTCTTTGAAAACGGTAAAATCCCGACGGTTGTTCCTCCCTCTCTCTTTGCCCCCTTACATGCCGCCTCCATCACGCCGGAGCGCCCGCCGCAGATGAGGATGCATCCCCTCTTAGCTATCTCCGCTCCCACCTCTTCAGCGAGTTTGAGGATCTTCTCATTTAATTTTTCATCGTCTCCATCACTGCCGCACACCGCTATTAATGGCTTCATGGTCTGCTGATTCGGAAAAGTATTATTAACCATTTTCCCATAAATCTTATAAATCACTCTTTAATTCACCTAATATTCCCGATATTTACGGTGGGTAAATGGCAAAGAAGATCAGAAAGACGAATCCGATGCTCGTACAGCTGATCGGGTATCTAAAGATGAAATCCCACGAGAACGGCGCACCCATATGGAAGGATATAGCGGAGAGACTGGAGAGGCCTCTGAAGAACTGGGCGAACGTGAACATCAGCAGGATAGAAAGATACGCGAACGAAAACGAGGTCGTGATAGTTCCCGGCAAGGTCCTTTCGTGTGGAGAGCTCACAAAGAAGGTCACCATCGCGGCGTGGTCGTTTTCAGAGAAGGCGAGGGAAAAGATAGAAAGGGCGGGTGGAAGATGTATATCGATAGAGCAACTCGTCGAGGAGAATCCCGAGGGGAAGAACGTTAGGATAATAGGGTAGAGGGATATGGTGACGGTGATAGATGCATCCGGAGCCGTGCTTGGGCGGATGGCGAGCATAGTTGCAAAGAGATTGCTGAAGGGGGAGGAGATCGCGATAGTGAACGCGGAGAAGGCGATAATCCTAGGGGATGAACAGATGGTCAAGAGGGAGTACAGGGAAAAGAGGGAGATCGGGACGCAGAGAAAGGGTCCATTCTTCCCGAGGGTACCTCACATGATCGTAAAGAGAACGATCAGGGGAATGCTTCCGTATCAGCAGCCAAAGGGAAGGGAAGCGATGAAGAGACTGAAATGTTATATAGGCGTACCGGATGAATACAAAGACGCGAATATGGAGAGAGTTGGCATACCAGAGAAAAAACCTTATAAGTATATCACCATAGAGGAATTATCCAGATATTTGGGTGCAAAGATATGAGCAAGGTCGTTGTTACATCCGGAAAGAGAAAAACCGCCATCGCGAGGGCATACATCAAGAAGGGAAAGGGAAGGGTGAGAATAAACAACGTCCCCCTCGAGATATACCAGCCCGATATAGCGAGATGGAAGATCATGGAGCCCCTCGTGATGGCGAAGAAGTACTGGAAATCGGTTGATATCGATGTGAACGTGCACGGCGGAGGCGTCATGGGACAGGCTTATGCGGTGAGGACCGCGATAGCAAAGAGCCTGGTGGAGTTCACGGGGGATGAGGAGCTGAAAGACCTCTATCTGAAGTTCGACAGGGGTTTGCTCGTCAGCGACCCGAGGAGAAAGGAGCCAAAGAAGCCACTCGGAAGGGGAGCGAGAAAGAAGAGGCAGAAATCGTACAGGTGAGATTGTATGATAATTCCCGTGAGATGTTTCTCGTGTGGTAAGGTCATAGGTTCCGTCTACGAGGAGTTCAAGAGGAGATGCGAGGAGTACAAGAAAGCCATCGAGAGCGGTGAGAAACCAAAGGAAACACCGAAGGAAATTCTGGATGACCTCGGGATAACGAGGTACTGCTGTAGAAGAATGTTACTTAGCCATGTTGACCTGCTCGAGGAAGCTGCACCTTACGAATAACTAAAATATACCCTTTTTCTATTATTATATTCGGGGCGCGTGGCCTAGCCAGGATAGGGCGCTGGCCTTCTAAGCCAGTGGTCGCGGG
>CAYSPA010000064.1:0-6776 GCA_964432835.1 uncultured Thermoplasmatales archaeon
AAACATCACGTAAACTGGGGAAGCAGAAATGATCCATGGGTGAGAGCACCGGTTCCGTACTTCTGGATATAATTTTCCTATCTTTTCTTTTTTAGTGGGAATCAACTTCAACCTTGGGTTTCATCTACCACCTGTCAGAATCTTGATCTATAGACTCTCCTTGTCCCGGCAGAGGATTTTTCTTTCAGATTAATGTTTGATGGCATCAAACACGATAACAACTTTTGCATAATCAGGTACTTCGAAATTATTTGTGGATGAGTGAAATCCTTATCTTTAGACGTGCTATATAATAACAAGATAACCATAAGGAGTATCCACAACTAACTTCGCAGTACCCATAATCAAACGATACAAAATATAGTGCAGGGGAGGAGATTCGAACTCCTGAACCCCTCCGGGACCAGATCTTGAGTCTGGCGCCTTTGACCAGGCTTGGCTACCCCTGCACTATTATTAAATAATTTTTGCATCGATACATAAGTTTTTTGTTGGGGATTTTACGATGTCAGTATTAAATACTCCATCGTCTTTCATCTTTATGCATGCCTTTCGCAGATGTAAATGGCATAAAGATAAAATATCATATCATGGGCAAGGGTGAAAATCTGGTTTTCATCTCCGGATGGGGTATGGATCACAAGGTATGGATGCACCAAATGTTATACTTTCGTGATAAATACAGGGTGATCGTCTTCGATAATAGAGGTGTCGGCGAAAGCACAGACGATGGTAGGAGATTATCCACATACATTCTGGCTAAGGACGTCGTCGGTCTACTCGATCATATAGGGGTGGATAGGGCAAATGTGGTTGGAAACTCGCTCGGTGGGATGATCGCTCAGGAGATGGCTATAAATTTCCCGAAAAGAGTAGATAAGCTCATACTGTCCTCGACAACCGCCAAGCTGACCAGGAAAGCGAGGAGAAATTTCATTAAAAATCTTAAAAATGCCCTGAGAAATGATATCGAGATACTCCTTGATATAACTCCGGAACGCCCCGTCCTGAACAGAGCCATAAACCACGTCCTCAAGATGACCTTTAGCAGGGAGTTTCTTGACAGAAATGGAGATTTAATAAGAGATATTCTCAGGGGCAATCTTTCGAGAGAGGGTTATATTCATACCTTGATTAGACAGGCGGGCGCCGCCATAAGGCACGATACGAGGAAACGGCTGTACAGGATAAAGTCGAAAACCCTTGTACTTGCCGGCGAAAACGATGCGCTGATACCCCCTACCGAGGGTGAAGAGCTTGCGAGAGGAATCAAGGGTTCGATTTACATACTCATAAGGAATTGTGCCCACTCCATACAGATGGAAAAGCCAGATGAATTTAATCATCATCTGGAGAATTTTTTAAGTAATGCTCTCGAGGATAAAGATGCTACAAACTATATAAACCTATCAAGTTAAGTTTATATACCGGGTAGAGAATGAATATTCATGATGAGAGCTGCAGAGAAGATGGCGATACTCTGTGCGTTCCTGCTGTTTCTTATGCCAGCTATCGCATCGGTCCAGAAAAGCGTGGATGACCCCCAGGGAGATGTTCAGGGTATAAGCGGTACGGTCAATATGCCGAATATAGATATAAAGAAGATAACGTACTCGCAGACGGACGATGGTTCTGTTACCGTTACCCTGCAAGTTTATGGTAGCATAGATTCGAATTCCGTTTACATGCTTACACTGAACACAACGAAAAATGGGGAGGAAACCATCTATAACATATATTACACAAAAAACAAAGACTTTGTGTATGAGTGGTATGGTTCCGAGAACGAAACGGAACTAAAAGCCGTAGAGGTTATAAGCAAAAATATACAAGACATAATAAACAGCACCTTTGATATCCTTCAGGGAAACATCCTCAGGATACAGTTTAAACTTCTGAATTCCAGTGAACTTCCCGTTAATCTCATGGGACTGACCATGTTCATGGAATACTCCTCCGAGGTACCAACCATAGGGATGGACAATGCAACCATGGAGTTCGAACTGCCGAGTCAGAATAACAACCAGCAAAATAACCAGCAGAATCAGGGCAATAACAATAAAAATGGATTTCCCGGCTTTGAAACGGCTTTTCTGATAGCGGCAATATCGATAGCGGTTCTACTGAGAAGAAAAATACTATAAGCAACTAACTCTTTTACGGGTTGGCGGAGGTTTACATTATGAGCAGGAGCAGGAAGAAGGTTATAATAGCGGGAGCCGCGGGAAGGGACTTTCACAATTTCAACATCGTTTTCAGGGACAATCCAGATTACGAAGTCGTATGTTTCACCGCCACCCAGATACCCTCCATAGAGAACAGAAGATATCCACCCGAACTTTCCGGAGAACTCTACCCCGATGGCATACCCATATATCCGGAGGAAAAACTACCCGAACTCATAAAGGAAAATGATGTGGACATGGTTGTTCTTGCATACAGTGATCTTTCCTACTCCTATGTGATGGAGAGATCGGCAATAGTCAACGCGGCGGGCGCCGACTTCGTGCTCATGGGTCCAAAGAGTACGATGCTCAAATCTAAAAAACCGGTAATTGCGGTAACGGCGGTAAGAACCGGTTGTGGAAAATCCCAGATATCAAGAAAAATTTTTGAGATTCTCTCAGAAAAGGGTTTGAAAGTTGTATCAATTAGGCATCCCATGCCTTACAACAGAGACCTGACCACACAGATCATGCAGAGATTCTCATCGTATGATGACCTGGATAGATACGACTGTACCATTGAGGAAAGAGAGGAATACGAACCATACATAGATATGGGTGGAGTGGTGTACGCGGGCGTTGACTATCAGAAGATACTTGAGAATGCAGAAAATGAAGCGGATATAATAATATGGGATGGCGGAAATAACGACTTTCCTTTCATAAAACCGGACCTCTGGATAACCGTTGCAGACCCTCACAGACCGGGACATGAGATATCATACTATCCTGGAGAGGTTAATTTCAGGTCCGCACATGTGATAATAATAAACAAAGCCAATACCGCAAAGAGGGAAAATATAGAGAAAATAAAAGAAAATGCAAAGAAAATAAACCCCAATGCAAAAATCATAGAAGGTATCTCGGACATTATCGTTGAAAAACCCGAGAAGATAAAGGGGAAGAGGGTTCTCGTCATAGAGGACGGACCCACCACGACGCACGGCGGCGTGGGTTATGGGGCTGGATATATCGCGTCTGTTGAAAATGGCGCAAAGGAAATCATAGACCCGAGACCTTTCGCCGTTGGTTCCATAGTCGAAACCTTTAAGAAATACGCTCATCTGTCAAAGGTTCTTCCTGCAATGGGCTATGGGAAGGAGCAGATAAAGGAGCTGGAAGAGACCATTAACAGGTGTGATGCGGATGTTGTAGTCAGCGGGACACCAATAGATCTGAACAGGATTCTCAATGTGAACAAGCCAATAGTGAGGGTGAGATATGGAGTTGGAAAAGAAACCGAAAAGGAACTCAGGCACATCGTGGATGAGTTTCTGAGTTCATAACCCACACGGGCGGTTTCGTGTCCATCGTGTGTACATCTCCGATTTCTTGCCACTCTATTTATCCCATATATCGCCCATCTCGTCAAGTCTGCCCATTCTCTTCAATCTCTCCTTTACGGGGGGATAGAGTTTCAATCTTTCCCACTCTATTTTTGAAGAAGGGATACCCAGTTCCTTCAGTTTTTCAACTATCTTGGAATTTTCGCCTCTGGTTGAAACTACGGAAGGATGGAAGGATACATTGTTATCTGAAAGATACTCCAGTGATTTCAACTGCAGTGAAAAACCATATTTTGCCCCCGTAAGATATCTGAACTCGTCCTCACTGCAACCCTTTATCGAGACCCTCACGTGCAACCTCCTGTATCCAGACAACTCCTCGGCGTACCTTCTATCTGCTCCTATAAGTATACCGTTCGTTTCCAGAATGAAGATTTTATCATACACATCGACCACATCAAGCAGAGACAGAAGGTGAGCTTTACCGATGGTGGGTTCTGCTCCGGATATTCTTATTATTCCACATCCATTCCTGTCCGCTATGTCTATCAGCATGTTCGCCACAATTTCCGGGCTGTAAAACTTTCCCGTTGCCGATGGATTTCTGACCGCTCTGCCAGACCAGCAGAATATGCACCTCAGATTACAACCAACGGCATCCGCGGTGGCCGAGCATCCATAGAATCTGGTGAATCTGAATCTGTGATATTTCCTCTGTGCTCCACGTACCACGATTCTCTCCGTCAATTCCGAAAGTTTTATGGGGTCATACATTCCCACGCCTCTTGAAGTGAATGATATGGATATCAATCTTTACCAACCTGCTTTTATGGAAAAAAAATTTTGCGGGTATGTCGAATCTGGATTTTCCGATTATCATCATCTCAAAGCCATGCTCTGCAGAGAATCTTTTCAGAAATCTTTCCACGTCCTCCTTAGCAAGATGCAGTGAAAATACATCACCGCTGACCTCAAAGGCTTTCTCGAGAAAGGGTCTGTCGGCGTTTCTGGTCTGACATCCAAAGGGAGGATTCATGATCACGGTGTCAACCTTCCTGTCAAATTCCCTGACGTCCATCACGAGAAATTCGATCTTATCAAGAACGTTCAATCTATCGGCGTTCGCTCTGGCTACCTCCACGGCTTCTTTATCTATATCGAGAGCATACACCTTCCTTGCTCCGAGAAGAGCGGAACCAACGGCGAGTATTCCTGTCCCACAGCCGAGGTCTGCCACAACTTTTTCTTTGAGTTTCCCTCTCAGATCTGCCATCCATATCATTTCTGCCGCCGTATCCCCTGGTGTCTCGTACTGCTCTAATTCCGGTTTTGGATTTCTGTAGCCATCCAGACCGGATAAAATCTTTGCCAGGTGTTTCTTTTTTAATATACTCATACTCCATGCATCCTCTGCAGTTTTTCTCTACATGCAGAACATAGATGAGCGGATTTTTCAATAACTTCTTGCAGAGAATTGGAAAATCTCATAACGCAGTCGTTTTCACAATGTCCCAGACCCAAGATGTGTCCCACCTCATGAACTGTCTCCTTCCTGACCAGCTCCTCAGAATTCAAACGGTAAACAGAAAGTATGGCGCCCTTCATCCGGATGGCGCAGCCGAACACGAAGTTCATTCCCTCTATGTAGATGTCTCTGTCTACGAGCCAGAGAAAAAGGTTTCGATATCCTTCGAATGTCTTCAACAGCATATCCGCATCATATTGTCCCCTTTCAAGAGAAAGAGCTCTGCTATCGACTTCGAGATGTTTTCTGATTTCCGGTTCGAGAAACGTGCTGTACTCCCGAATTATGGCCTCCCTCGATATCTCCGCCGGGAGCCTGTGACCGGAATAAAATATATCGATCCTGTATTTAGCCATGCTCCTCCCAGCTCGATAGAGATTCTTCTATGATTTCCTCGCTCTCTTTCAGTACATCTGTATCAACATCCTTAAAAGAGGCTCTGGCTATTGATAGGGGTATTCTGCGAATGTAATCACCCATCCGAAGGTCTCTTCTGAGTTTTGTTGACTGATATATCTCAACAATTCTGGAAGCTTTATCTATGTATCTGTCAACATCTCTCTCTGATGCCTTGATTTCCGGTATAAAATCTCTCGCGACCTTCAGCCACTGGTCATAGTAGGATGATTTTATTCTCACCTCTGATCTTCCATAGAATTTTTCCTTGAACAGGGCTTTTCTATCTTCCTCGCTGATTTCCTCTGTCTTCACTATAAGGGCAAATCTGCTGATCAGAATTGGAGGGAGCGGTATCTCCTCGATGGGTTTTCTCCTGAAAACTCCTTCTCTTGGATTTGCAAAGGCTATCATGATGAAGTGACTCTCTATTTCGGTATGAATCTTTGAGGAGTGAACGCTACATCTACCGTTTGAGAGAAGTTCATAACAGTACTCGATGTCGCTCTCCGGTATTTTATCGAATTCATCGATGAGAACAATTCTGTTATTTGAATATGCCAGTGCCCCCAAGTCTCCGGTTCCAAGATTGCAAACCAGACCCGCTCTTGTTGTGTTCGCACCTATTACAGAAATATCCTTGAAGGTGGTTTCTATGAGTTCCTTGGCCAGCGTCTTGCTGCTGCCGGGTTCGCCTATGATTAGAGAATGGACCGGCTCTTCGAAAGTTGAAAACAAACTCACCGAGAGAGATTTTTTCATTATCTCGTTGCCTTTTATCTCGCTGAAGACATTTCTCCAGAATCCCTCAAAACCTCTGTTTATGGCGAATTCCTTTATCTCTTCCACATCCAGGGTTACGCCTTTTGATAGCATCTCCGTTCTCTTTCTTTCCTCGATAATCGATTTCTGTATCTCGGCGTTTTCGACAATTTTTGAAAAGGCGGGAGATTTTCTGAAGATGTGAATGGTATCCCGGGTCTCTGAGACCGCTATACTGCCGGGATGAATATCATACACACCCAGAACCGACAGGACGGATTTTTTGACGGGTTTGGTCAGCGATTTGACCTTCACCCTTATTTCCTTCTCACCTATTTCTATGTCCTCGATGCTCTTGTTGGCTATGATGTTGTGTGCCCTTCTTATGATGCCTTCGCTTTTGCTTTTTCCCAGTCCGAGCTGTCTTGGACTGAGTACGGCTATCTGCTCTATCTTGGTTATGCCCATCGATTCCAGTTTTTTTCTGTCGGACGGGAGAACACCGAGAACATCGAGATCGTCGGTCATAATGTCCTATATCTGAAAATCTCCATAATAAATCTTTTCTTAAGCAGGTTTAGC
>CAYSPA010000065.1:0-6768 GCA_964432835.1 uncultured Thermoplasmatales archaeon
GTGGAGAACTTTCTACTCAAGATGAACGAGATAAACAACTTCAACATAGATGTTGGCCGTCTTGGCCGGGCACGTTCATTGTGATAGCGTGGCCATAAATAACGATGTACTCTTCATAACCACAACAACCGCGTCAAGTGGTTTATCTACTCCAGATGCATACTGGGGATATCGCCCTATAAAGGTAGAGAATTACACGATGGTTTCCTATAACTACATGGAACCCAAGTATTCTTTGCCATCCTATAAGATAGATTGTGTTGAGAAAGATAGCTACAGCAAGATCATCACAAATGATCTGAATGCAGATATAGATGTAAGAATCACATTTCTTGTTGACAGTGGAAACTACACCGCTGAAAATGGAGAGATTTACATGACAAGAACAAAGGATGGACAGATGGAAGTATACGTTGATGCTCACGTTCCCGCAAGATCTCGGGTTGAGGTGAGGTTGCTCCCGGTGTAAATACCGGGAATTTCCCTTAAATCATTTTGTAGAGCCGCTGGCGGGATTCGAACCCGCGACCTACACCTTACCAAGGTGTCGCTCTACCAGCTGAGCCACAGCGGCTTATGATTGCATATGGATTATACCTTTTTCACTTTTATTGCTTTTCTCTTTTCTATGCGTAAGAGAAGATTAATCAATAACCTCATCTATTTATCTGAAGAGTGAAAAGATGTATCTTCCAGACGTACAATCGGAGCCATCTCATGTCCACTTCAAGCTCACGAGAGTGGGTGTGAAGGGAGTCAGAAAACTGGTGTATATCAGGAGACCAAAATCTAAAGAGATAATTACGCTACCCACAACTTTTGATATGTTCGTTGACCTTCCTCCATCGCAGAAGGGCAGCCACATGTCGAGAAATGTGGAGCTTGCTGCGGATTTTGTTGAGAATAGCAGAAAAAAACCCGTTGAATCTCTGGAGGATTTCTGTGCGCTCATGGTTAAAAAACTTCTGGAGAGGCATAGCTATGCGACGTTTGCAGAGGTAAAAGCGAGTGCGGATTACTTTTTGGAGAGGAAAGGTTTCTCCGGAAGGAAAGAGGTGGAACCCTACAAACTCATAGCCGAGGCAAGATGCAGACGTGGAGAGAAGGTAAGGAAATTGATAGGGGTGGAAGTTATAGGAATGACAGCCTGCCCCTGCGCCATGGAAGTCGTCAGAGCACTTATCAAAGAAGATAGAGAACTCGTTCCAACGCACAATCAGAGGAACATAACAACGCTCATGATAGAGGTCTCTGAAAGTGCCGAGGTTGAGGCAAATGATTTAATAGATATAGTTGAGAAATCCTTCAGCAGTCCAACTTATAGTGTGCTGAAAAGGAAGGAAGAAGGGGAACTGGTGATAAACGCCCACAGAAATCCAAAATTCGTGGAGGATGTAGTCAGGGATACCCTCAGTCAAATCGTCGAGAGATATACAGACCTCCCAGATAACACAATGGTTGTAGTGAGAAGCGAAAGCGAGGAATCCATACACAAATTCAACGCGTTTGCCGAGAGAGTTACAACCCTTGGGGAATTAAGACAGGGTGGGAAAAATTCCACAGCTTGATTTTGAAATCTTTTATTTTTTAACTTTCCACAGCCCCGATGTGGTATGTTGTATGAAGAAGAGGGCACCTATTGCAGCAGGAATAAAGAAAAGAACAGTATACCCCAGAAGTGATAGGGTGATGGCAGTGCTTTTGTCTATCATGTATTTGCTGGAAAGGTATGCCATGGACCACTCTCTGACACCGAGACCGGAGATACTTACAGGTAAACAAGATATGGAAAGAGAAACTATCCAGATTGCAGATAAATCCAGAAAGGGGATGCTGATGCCGAGGGAAAGTGAAATTGTGTAGATCTGAAGAGCT
Organism: uncultured Thermoplasmatales archaeon; assembly: GCA_964432835.1. Taxonomy (GTDB): domain Archaea; phylum Thermoplasmatota; class E2; order DHVEG-1; family B18-G2; genus B18-G2. The sequence continues at coordinate 1,876 of CAYSPA010000065.1, forward strand.
GCAAGAGGGACGAAACACATATCGGTGACCAGAACAGATTTTATGAGAGAGCTAACGCGAGGAGGCCTGTCAAATATTTTATTAACCCCCTCAATCACCGTATCCCTGTATTCTGGAGATACATATAATAAAAAGAGTCTTCTTATAAGACGGCTGCTTACTTTTTCGCCTCTGTATATCACCATCACAGGAAAAATGGATGATACAATAAGGAATAGAACACCAAAGAGCAAAGAAAGTTTGTCGGTGAAGAAAAAAACAAGAATAAACACAGATATGATGTGCAGAGAAAAAGTCTTCATTGAGATGTCTATAACAACGTTCGATATACTCCTGCCCAGACTTTTCCCCTTATCGTGAAGAAGCTTTGCTCTCAGGTAACCACCTATGCCGCCCGGCGTGATGCTCGAGAGGAAAAACCCCATTGTGTATATCTTTATCATCTCGATAAACTTCAAGTCAACTTCCTGATCTTTTGCAAGAAACCTCCATCTGTATGTGTCAACTACCATTATGACAGGTATCAGGAGAAGAGATATTGAAAAGTAAAACGGGTCTATGTGCGATACTGCCTCGATGATGCTGCCGGGTTTTACGGACCATATCAGATAAACAAACAAGATTATACCTATAGACGAAAAAAGACTTTCAATTACAAATTTTCTGTTCGGTTTGAGCATCTTATCCAGCACAGGATTTTTAAAATATAAACTTATTCAGTTGTCCAACATGGCGAGGTATCATATAGCTGTACTTCCGGGAGATGGTGTGGGTAAGGATGTAATGGAAGCGGCGATGATAGTACTTAACAACATAGACATCGATGCCGAATATATATACGGAGACGTGGGATGGGAATTCTGGAAGAAAGAGGGAAATCCTCTTCCAGATAGAACCTTGGAACTTTTGAGGGAGACGGATTGCTGTTTATTTGGAGCGATAACTTCCAAGCCCCCAGAAGATGCAGAGAAGGAGTTGAATCCCGAACTGAGGGGGAAGGGAATAAAATACTCCAGTGCGATAGTCAGAATAAGGCAGGAGTTTGACCTCTATGTGAACATGAGACCGTGCAAAGCATTTAAGGGCAACCCTCTCAATTACAGAGATGATATAGACTTGATCGTTTTCAGAGAAAACACAGAAGGACTATACGCTGGAGTAGAGTTCTATCCCCTGCCAGATGAGGTAAGAAATGCTTTACTGATTCACGAAAAAATGAGAAGATTCCAAGATGTACCGGCCGATGAGATAGCGGTGACGTGCAGAATCATGACAAAGAGAGCGTGTGAGAGAATCGTGAGAAAAGCCTTCGAGTATGCAAAGGAGTACAACAGGAAAAGTGTGACCATTGTGGAGAAACCAAACGTGCTGAGAGAAACCGGGGGATTGATGATACGGGTGGCGAGAGAGATTGCGCGGGAGTATCCGGATATCGAGTATCGAGAGACGAATGTTGATGCAATGGCAATGTGGCTTGTTAAGAATCCACAGGATTATGATGTCTTGGTCGCATCCAACATGTTTGGTGACATAATCTCTGATCTGGCGGCGCAGCTGGTCGGAGGTCTGGGGTTTGCGGCCAGCGCCAATATAGGTGATAATTATGCACTTTTTGAGCCAACTCACGGCTCCGCTCCCAAATATGCCGGCAAATACAAGGTAAATCCGATGGCGATGTTACTCTCGGTCAAACTCATGCTCGACTGGCTTGGAGAGAAGAAATGGGCTAATAAACTCGAGAGCGCCATAGCAAGGGTCATTGAGGAAGGAAAAGTCAGGACCTATGACATGGGCGGAAACAACACCACTCTCGAGGTGGCCGAGGAGGTTGCCAGAAAGATAGACGAGACATAGCATGAGAGACCATTTTCATGATAAACAGCTATGTAAGGATTGTTACTCCCGCTTGATAGGGTGTGGGGGTTACGGTATAAAGAGGGTGTTAAAAGCAGAAGATTGCTGGATATGTCGGGGACTTTCTCAGGAAATCGGTAAATTTGTAGATCTATCTATTGAAGCGGTGGAGCAGTACCAATTCGAAACATTTGGCGTGGGAACAAAGGTTGATGATGAAATTTTGGAGAGAGATGAGGAGGTCAGGCACGACCTTGGAGTGGATGGCAGGGATATAAAAACCTGGATCAACAGAAGAATAGGAAGGGAGTTAGAAAAGAGAAGCGGTAAGAAGTTTGTATTTTCAAACTATGATATCAACATCATAGTGGACACAAGATTTGATCATATCACCTTACAGGTTACACCGGTTTATGTATATGGCAGGTATATCAAACTTGTGAGAGGAATCCCACAGACAAAATGGCCATGTAGAACCTGCAAAGGAGTTGGATGCAGAAGATGCAGATACACAGGTAAGCAGTACATGGAAAGTGTTGAAGAAATTATTTCCAGAGTTATTGTCGAGTGGTTCGAGGGTGATGACGAATCCTTTCATGGATGTGGTAGAGAGGATATAGATGCGAGGATGCTGGGAACTGGAAGACCATTTGTCGTGGAAATAAAAAATCCCAGGAAGAGAAAGGTTGATTTAGAGGCACTGGAAAAAGAGATAAACAAATATGCAAACAGAAAAGTCATGGTGAGGGGTCTCAGATATTCCGACAAAGACGAGATTGTAAGGATTAAAAATGAAAGCTACACAAAGGTTTACCATGCAAAGATAGCTTGCGAGGAGAACTTTCAGGAGAAAAGATTAAAAGATGCTTTATCTTTCCTTGAGGGAAAAATCATAAAACAGCAGACACCCACAAGAGTGTCTCACAGAAGAGCGGATAAGGTAAGAGAAAAAAAGATATATGAATGTAAATTGATATGGGCAAAAGAAAAGGAAGCCCTGATAAAGATAAGGGCGGAGTCGGGCACATATATAAAAGAACTCGTGTCGGGTGATGAAGGAAGAACGAAACCAAGCCTATCCGAAGTACTCCAGTCAAGATGTGAGGTTAAGGAACTGGACGTCATATCCGTAGAGGGTGATTGAAATGGTAAGGAGATCAAAAGGGTTTAGGAGCAAAACAAGGAGAAAATTACGAGTGAAGGTTAGGGAAAGAAGACCGATAACGAGAGCGTTACAGGAGTTCGAGATAGGAGAAAAAGTATGTATTGATATAGACCCCTCGATTCATAAGGGCATGCCTCACCCCAGGTATCAGGGATTTACGGGTGAGATAGAGGGAAAGCAGGGAAATGCCTATAAGGTGGGGGTTTACGTTGGTAGCAAACACAAAACCCTCATTGTATTTCCGGAGCACCTGAGAAAGGTGGTCTGATGGAAAAGGAAAGGTATGTTTCAATTGCCGAGGTTAAAGATATATTGAAGAGGATCCAGAAGGAGAGGGAGGAATTGACATATGAGCAAAAGGTGGCCCTCCGCCATGCCGAGGCCTTTGCCAGGCTGTCGGTCTCCAAAACTAAAGGGTTGATAAAGGAACTTCTAGAGAATATCGATAAGATAGAAGAGAGACACGCCTATAAGATAGCGGACCTTCTTCCAACACACGAGGAGGATGTAAAACTTATATTTGCTAAGGAGAGAGTAAATCTGGATGAGGAGGATATTAGGAAGATAATTGAAATAGTTGGGAGGTATATAAAGTAGAGAAGTGAGGAGGGAGATTATGGAGGATTACGTCTATGTTTTGGATTACTTACCAGAAGGTAGAACAGATCTCCCTCCCTACAAACGTTATCCCGTGGTTTACGGTGTTGGTGAAGATCGGTTCACACTTCTTGAAATTATACCGAAGGCGGGCGTGACATTTACCATAGGGGAGAGAATCTATGTTGGAAAGGACCTTTCGAAAAGAGAAAAAGTCGCCAAAATAAGAGGAAGGATCGATTACGACCAGCTCACGACAACAGCTCATGGAGAATTGCCCTATATAATAGAAGAGATCGTGAAGAAAAATGAAAAAAGATTTGTGAAATTTTTTAACGAGGCTCCACCCATCACATCGAGATTTCATTCCCTCGAACTCCTTCCCGGCCTGGGAAAGAAAATCCTGTTCGAGATTCTGGAAGAAAGAAAGAAGAAGCCCTTTGAGAGTTTTGAGGATATAGCCAACAGAATCCCTTTTCTGAAACATCCTGAAAAACTGATCGCCAAGAGAATAGAGATAGAGTTATCCAATCCAGATGAAAAATATCACCTTTTCACGAGACCTCCCTTAAGGAGAAGAAGATGAGAAGGTGGGGACAGCACTTTCTTGTAGATTCTCGCATCGCTCATAAGGAAGTGACATATGCGGATATCGACCGTGATGATATTGTTCTCGAGATCGGTCCGGGCAAAGGCATTCTGACGAAACTTCTCGCAGAAAGGGCAAAGAAAGTGATAGCCATCGAGATCGACGGGAAACTTGCCGAGTACCTCAGAACCATACTTCCATCGAATGTGGAAATAATAAATGCCGATGTTATGAAATTGGACCTTTCAGAATACCAGTTTAACAAGGTGGTATCCAATCTACCTTTTGAGATCTCATCTCCATTGACTTTCAAATTGCTGGAAGAAACGAGTTTTTCAAAGGCGGTTCTGATATATCAGAAGGAGTTTGCCAGGCGGCTGGTGGCAAAGCCAAATTCTAAGGATTACTCGAGGATAAGTGTCGTTATCGATTACAAGGCAAAGGTCAGGATACTGGACACGGTACCGAGGGATGCCTTCAGACCCGTACCCAAAGTTGATGGGGCGATCGTTGAGATAATACCGCGCGATAAACCAGCCTTCCATGTTAAGGATGAAAACTTTTTCTACGAATTTCTCAAAAAATGTTTTTCACACAGGAGAAAAACCCTCGGTACTATAATCAGGAAGGAATACGGAATTCATCTGGATGAAGAATTTTACAGGAAAAGGATAGAGCAGTTATATCC
>CAYSPA010000066.1:0-6613 GCA_964432835.1 uncultured Thermoplasmatales archaeon
TCCCTCCACCTCCAGTTTGTAGTAAATATCAGATTTAAATATTTATATTTTTACCTTGGGTACTTCGAAATCATTTGTGAATGACGAAGGTCTTCTCTCTTAAAATGCGCTATATAATAGCACTATAGCTGTAAGGAATATCCACAATTAACTTCGCGCTACCCAATCTCCAAAAGTTTATAAGTGAAAATACAATTTGGATAGTGGAGACAGAGGTGACCAACGATGGGAATCCTTGGGAAGATTTTGGGGGATAAAAAGACGGTAGAAGGGAACTACATCGACTTGGAGAAATATAGCGAGATATCAACCGATACAACAACATCGACCGAACTGAAAAAGGCGAAGATGTGTGTCAGAGTGGGAGAGATTCAGAGATACGAGGATCTCAAGACGTTTCTGGAGTATGTGTATGGAGGAAATGTGCTGATTTTGGATTTCTCACCTCTCGCGGAGGAGGAGGTTATTCTCAAAAGAATCACCAATGAAATTAAGAAGGCGGTGCAGGACATAGATGGTGACGTTGTAGGTATAGGCGGAAACCTCATGGTTATAACTCCCAGCGGTGTCAAGGTGGATAGGAGAAAACTCAGAGGAGGGTACGTCTAAGTCGTCTTTATCATACCAAGGACCGGCTCATAAATCAGTCCCTTATCCAGAAGTGATGATATAATTTCTTCAACGGTATCCTTATCCATTCCAAGTTGCTGACACCTCTCCACGATGACGTCCCACTGCGCTCCTTTGTCCCCCTCAATCTCCTTTATTATCTCTAAAACGGTTTCTTCCATTCCATCTTTTTCTTCCCGTTTCTCCTCTTGTGCTTCAATGTCGACCTCTCCCGAGAGTAATCCCTCCTCTTCGGGTAAAAGATATCTCAGAGCCTCCTCTATAGAATTCAGGTACCTGTTCACGTCTATGTTTTTGTAAGATTTTATAGCTTTTATCACACCCTCGGAGAGCTGTCTGCTGTATCCGAGTTTCACAAGTTCATTGATCGATGGGCTGGAAAGGTTCATGGCATCCCTCACCGCATTTATTCTCTCCCATGTGCTTTTGCAAGTTTCCAGTATCCACCTATCTCTCACGGAGGAGTCCACTTCGTAAACGACTTCGGGTCTCACGGAGAGATATAACATCCCCTCTTCCGGTTCAAATATTCTAACCTTTCCCACAAATGCCAGAAATGAGGGTATTTCAATATTCAGCAAAGTCGCTGTCACATCCGGCTGGAACTGACCCGAGTATAAGGTGTATATGCCGGTAGGGTCTGAGACGTGTGCTCTTAAAAGCTCATTCTCTTCGGAGAGAGATTCGACATCCGTTAAAACGCCCACGACAAACAGTCTGTTGATTTTGGCTCCCAGAGGTGTTATGACGTATGAGGGCTTCTTTTCGCCGGTACCTCTTATCACGACGTTCGAATCGTTATACTCGTTTGCAAAAATTCGCCAGGCCCCCTCCCTTTTCACCTTTCTCCCTCCACCATCTGCAGAAGTTGTTGGGCTTCGCTCGGGATATCCACATCCACAACACTTGCATCTTTTATTATTAGAGTTGTTCCGAATTCATCGCCGAAGGCATTTCCCCTCAACCTCAACCTTTTTGTGAGTATTTTCTTCCTTATGATATCAAGGAGGTCATCTTCGCCACCATCTTTGACAATCTTTTTACAGTCCGACAGACTCATATCGATTAATTTCTCCGTTACTTCACGGTTTGCTATCGCGCTTACGCCGGCGTAGCCGTCATCTACGATCATCTTCAATCTGAGGTCAGCCACACCTCTTACCTTACCGTGTACGCTGCATTCGCCGTTTTTTATCAATCTATTGCATTCTGGACATCTTTCCACGTATCCGGAATTTTCTTTGATTTCTATTACAGTACCCTCCGTTGTGACATCGATACCCCCTCGCATCTCAACCAATTTGTGCAGCGGAACAGAGAGAGAGCCCACACTTATATCTTCCTTAAGTTTATCCACCGTGGACCTCTCATCGAACACTATTTGAGGTATACCTCTCCAGAACTTCGCATAGCATCCCTTTATTCTTACCACATCCCCCTCCTTGAGATCGAAGTCGTGCCAGGCTGTGAATTGCGCTTTTCCCGTATCATCTCCGAGCACACCCGAAAATACCTTCTTCTTGATCCCATCCGTTTCAACCTCCTTTTCGGATATACTGAGTATTTTTGCCTCTATCTCTATGGGACCGAAAGTGCTGTACACATCCTTTATCTTGCACTTTTTGACATCCTGCTGGATATTCGGTATATCTCCTTCATCCAGCTTTTTTATACCCGTCCTCTCCCCGATATTGATCTGAACCGTGCCCTGCCATTCTCTCGAGTAGGCATTTCTTATTTCGATGATGTCGCCCTTCTCCGCCGGAAAATCGCTCCTCCATGATGTGAAGGGGAGAACGGCGGTTTCGTCTCCAAGCATTCCATAATATATTGTTTTTGTTTCTCCTTTCACATTTATTTCTCTGGTATTTTTGGTTATGAGTTTGCATATAATATTTATGCTTTGCTCATTCGGTTTTACATCCTTGAGAAATTTTCTTGTTATTTTCTTACCTCCAAATTTTCTTATCAGGCTTTTCTTTGCCTGTTCCGGAGGAACACCATATTCTATGAACCTTTTAAACTCCTTCTCTATGTTTTCTCTGCTTATACCCTCATCACCGAGCGCGGACATGATTTCATCTATGTATGCAGAAATTTCACCATTCATGTTCCTCCCATCTCTCAATATGAAAAGGGATATATGAATGTATGTGTTTCCGCATGCTCGCCTACTTTGCCCAGATATCTTTCTTCAGGTCTATCTTTTCCTTTTTTCCCTTGTTGCTGTTTTCCTTTTTCCGCTCTCTTTGTTTTTGCTCTCCTTCTTTTTTAACAAACTCACGCCAATTGATACAAGAACGACAATGAGTATCACCGCAATCACAGCTACAATCAGCTGAACATTTAATTCACTTCTTGCGTGTGGGTATGCACTGGCACCGAACAGCATGTGACCATCAACGTACAGCTCCTCTTTCCCATCCCACTTCAATGGCTGGACATCTTCTCTCTTCCAGTGGTTTGCATCGCTGTACTCCGTACTCGGAGTCCACACCCTGAGTTTCGGATCGCCGAAGAGACAGACGTTTTCCATGAGATCCCACCACCACTGTGGCGGTTCCGTTATGTAAAGTATTCCAACTTTTTTCAACCCCTCTGAATATATCTCACCGATGGTCTTTCCAAGTGCTATCCCTCTCGGGACCATTCCCTGCCATATATCCGAGTACCATGATGTTGCCCATGGATCCATTATCTGGAACACAGAGCCGTGTCTCACCAGGGCAACCTGCAGGTAACTCCCAGCAATCAGGCACGACGTGGCGCTGATGCCGGTGGAATGTATATTTCCAAGTGCATCGTCTATCTGCGTTCCATTATACCAGGATGTACCGAATCTTCCTAAGAATACGGTTATAACCACACCATCGTAATAGTCCTGTGTATTCTTAAGCCAGTTCGGTACGATATGTTTGATTATAGGTATTTTCGAGAGAAGAGTTCCCACGGCATCTCTTATAGGCAATTTGGCCGGCGCCCAGTCGAAGGCGGTAGTTATAACTCCATGCATATTTGGATTTCCAAGAAGAGCCGCAAGAATACCATGAATCTCCGCAGTCAAGGTGTCGGGCTCTTCCGTAGAGCCGAGGAACCATTCATACGCCCTCCAGGGATTTGGCTCTTTCTTATAGCCCGCGAGGGGAATGGCTGGATATCCTATGGGATTCTCTCTCTTTACATCCCAGAACATCAGCAGACCGCCGTTCGTGGAGCCGCCGTGGGTATTGATGAGCCAGAGTATCACGCCGTTGTTGAGATTCTTCATGTTTGCCGAGAAATTCGTCGAATATACAGGCTCATATCCCGCGCGTTTGAGATAGAAGGGCTGTACATCTGGTGCGCTGAGATCAGGGAATATGTCACCCTTTTTGCCGTTTATCCGCTCCATCACTCCTTCGTCTATCCTCTCTCCGGTCTTACTCTCTCCGGGTATGGTGCCATCTGCACATTTGTATTTGAAACCCCAGTATTTGCTCGCCCTCGTGTTAAATCTGTAATCGTAACATATAAGAGTATCAAGAACCGGATATCTGAAACTTTCATACTTTGACTCCTTCAAGATTCTTAAACCGAGCCTTCCATACCATGGAAATCTTCTTGCACTTTTACTACCGTTTACGAGGGTAACCTCTCCATTGAGGGCGGGGTTTTCGAAGATCAGTGCGGGATAGAATATGTTTCTGCATATCCATGTGCTCAGATCCACGGGCTGGCCAAGAAATCTTCCCGATCTCGCTTTTCCAACAAAAGCCCTGTCCCAGGTGAAACCCAGATCAAACTGACCGGCAACCGTTATCAGGTTTTCCTCACCCTCTTTGTCAAAGCCATGCTCCTTGAGGAAGTTGTAGACCCTTCTACCGGTGATATACATCTCCGCCACCGTCGGTTCGTTCGAGAATCCATCCGGATATCTCCTCCAGAAATTGATGTGCCATGATGTGGCACCTGAAATTTCGGGGTGATTTTCTATTATTATAACGGGTGAGCCGTGATGCGCAGCTAAGTAGGCGGCTGGTCCTATTGCAAGCGCCCCCTTCCATTCGCCGGCGGGTTCAAGCTCGCCAACGTACCAGTATGTCCACGGATCCAAGGTGGAGAATATGATGTCATTCTGATCCGTAAGCTCTCTTATTTTATCATAGATGGAAAAACAATCGGTGAACCTCTCCATTTTGCAAATACCTTTCAGTTTTCCAATCACATCCTCTTTTGCTCTCCCACCTATATCAACGAGATATATCCTCTTTACACCGAGTTTGTACAGAACATTTTCCGTAACCCACGGAACTCTATCTGGTCTGGTGTAAATCAGAGGAGCGTTCAGCACGCTGGCCAGCACCGCACCCTCTGTAGCGGATGTCAGAGCATCTCTTTCCTTCTCGGATGCTTTTTTGTCCCACGAATACGTAATTGTGAAGTTCACGGGGGTGTGTATATCTGTAAGAGCAAATACGGCAACCTTGTAATGTTCGCTCTCCTCGCATTCACCAAGCTTTTCCATGTATAAAACCTTGTAGTTATCACCCCTCTCCTCGAAAACGGTGTCCTTGGAATCTTCATCATAACTCTTCTTGCCATCGGTTCTCGCCACGACCTCTCCGCCGGGACCTATTATTGCAATGCCAAGGTCATAGGATGGATTGTTCCATTCCAGTCTGAAAACGACATTTTTGCATCCATACGGTGGAGAGTCGGGAATTACCAGTTCTACGCCCGGATATATCTCTATCTCCGTCTGATATACGGTCTTTCTTATGTTTTTGATAACGTCTGTCAGTCTGCCATATCTACCGAATTTAACAAAACCGAATATACTCCCGTGTTTCTGAGGCTCTTTATCATTTGCCATTGGTATTATTGGTTTGGTTGGAGCATCCGTGAGCGCAGCCATCCACTTACCGCTCTTGTAGATAAATACGGTTGTCTTTTCGGTATCCATACCCTCTTTTGCATTCCACGCTTCGGTAACACCTGCTTCGATCCATCCCTCGTCTCCTCTGTAGTATATCTGTAAATCTCTATCACCCGATGGGATGCTCATGTTTATGACATTTTCAAAAATTCCAGGTATGCCAAAACTCAGATAGAAACATGGATACCATGACCTGACTTTCATTATCTTGTAGCCCTCCGGAACGTAAAATTCGAAGGACTGCTGATAGATGTCGTTCGTCTTTTCAACCTCAAAGTGCTTCCTGATCGTTTTCTTCGGTTCGAGGTCACCCTTGATCTCGTTACTGTAATGTTCCAGGGTGTCATCTATCATCTTATCGTCTACTACGGCAACAACGGCACCATCAGAATAGCTCCAGTCATTCAACGCCAGCTTTGCAGCCAGTGTATATGGATCTGAACCGTTTATTTTCACTATCTCTCTGGCTGGCCATTGCTTCACTTTACTTTCATCAACATTTATCAGAACCATCTGATCCAATCTACCATTACAATAGCTCATCCAGTCTTCCATGAAGTAATCTATTCCCTTTCTTGCATCGAGGGTTCTTTCCTTGTCATTCTTCACCGGATAGGGGTCCTGGTAGAAGAGCAGAGGATGCGAGAACAATCTATCCTTCTCTCTGTCATAGAAAACGGCGGTTGGTATCGCGGAGAGATAAGCGTAGTCATCGAGATAGCTGTTTTCATCAAAATTTACGAACGTCACCTTCCTGACGGGTACGACCGACTTCCAGGAAACGCCTTTATCATAGCCTCGATAAAAATCTTTTATGTTCGTTTTTGCCACCACTGGAAAAGAGATGCTTAGTAGCATCACAAGAATTATCCCTACAGATAAAATGTAACCCCTTTTTACCCTTTTCATCTTGAACTCCCCCATGCTTTGGCTTGTGCGATTATATTAATCGGTATAAATATTTTGTCTTTCGATTATTAAAATGTTGTTATACAATAATGAAAAGAAAGGAGGGAGAAAATTTATTTTTTCCTCCTGATAGCAAAGCATGCTGTGCCAATCGCTATC
>CAYSPA010000067.1:0-6297 GCA_964432835.1 uncultured Thermoplasmatales archaeon
CGGTACTTTTAACGTTTCGATTGCGGTAACTGTTGTACAACAATCCGTTTATAAGTAGATTTACAGAACTAAAGATCGATGATGATAGTGGGAACGGTATCTGATAAGGTTGAGGCGAAGGAGATAGAGTTTATGGTAAAGCTCTTCATCGTCAGAAATAGAGTCAGAGAACTTGCACGTAAAGTTTAGGCTCGTCCCATCTCTCCCCTCCTCTTTTTTATCCAAATATCACCTTTCCATCTTCTTTCAAATCCATCCTTTCCGCCTGAGGTACTTTCGGTAAACCCGGCATGGTGGTTATTCTCCCAGATAAGGGTACAAGAAATCCGGCGCCTGCCGAGAATTTTATCTCCCTTATCGTTATCTTGAACCCTTTTGGTCTCCCAAGTAGAGAGGGATCGTCTGATAGAGAGTACTGTGTTTTTGCCATGCATATCGGCAGTGAATCGAGTTCGAGTTTTTCAGCGAGTTTGATATCCTGCTCAGCGGTAACTGTATAGACCACTCTGTCTGCGCCATACATCTTTCTTGCCACCGTCTCTATCTTTTCCTTTATTGGGAGATCGAGGTCGTACAGAAACTTGAATTTCGGTTTTCTGTTGTGTATGAGGTCTATCAGTTTTCCGGCCAGTTCTATACCTCCCTCCCCACCTTCATGGTAGACATCGGCAACCGCAAAAGGTACATTCTTCTCCTCGCAGAATTTTTCCACCACCGCTATCTCTTCATCTCCATCCCCCTCAAAGCGATTTAGAGCAACGATGAAGGGGATGCCAAATTCGGAGATGTTTTCCATATGCTTTTCCAGATTTGCCAGCCCTTTCTTCACTCCCTCCAAGTCATCTCTACCGCCATGTCTCTTTAAAGCCCTTATGCTGACCACCAGAACGACCGCATCTGGTCTCAGATTGCCAACCCTGCACACTATGTTGAAGAACTTTTCTGCTCCAAGGTCTGTACCAAATCCTGCTTCTGTTACAAAGTAATCAGCGAGTTTCAAACCGAGTTTTGTTGATATCAAACTACTGGCTCCATGGGCTATGTTCGCAAAAGGTCCTCCATGAACAAACGCCGGAACTCCCTCGAGGGTTTGAACGAGATTTGGCTTTATGGCATCTTTGAGCAGAACCGACATTGCACCAACCGCGTTGAGATCTTTTGCGGTTATCGGATTATCATTGTAATCATACGCAACAATTATCCTGGACAGTCTTTCTTTGAGATCGCTTATACCCTGGTAGAGGCAGACTATCGCCATGACCTCAGATGCCGGGGTTATGGAAAACTCAACCTCATGGGGCACTCCGTTCTTTGGTCCACCCAGCCCTATCACGACGTGCCTCAATGATCTATCGCTTATATCGAGGACCCTTGGCCATACTATGTATCTGGGGTCAACGTTGAATCTGTTTCCGTGATGGAGATGGTTATCCAAGAGACTGGCAAGAAGGTTATGGGCAGAGGTTATAGCGTGCATGTCTCCGGTGAAATGGAGGTTTATGTCCTCCATGGGGATTACCTGGGAGTAACCTCCTCCGGTTGCTCCACCTTTTATACCCATCATTGGACCAAGGGATGGCTCTCTGATTCCGAGCATGGCTTTTTTTCCAAGCCTTGCGAGTGCCTGCGCCAGCCCTATCGTGAGGGTGGTTTTGCCTTCCCCTTCAGGGGTTGGATTGATGGTGGTAACAAGAATGAGTTTTCCATCTGGCTTTGTTTTCACCCTCTCCCATGCTGAAAGCGATACCTTTGCCTTATACTCACCCCACTGTACGATTTCATCTTCCTTCAGTCCCGCCTTCTCCGCTATTTCCCCGATTGGTTTTGGAACGACAGATTTTGCTATCTCTATGTCGTTTTTCATCAGAGGAAAAAGGGAGAATGTGATACTTATTGTTTTCTGAAAGATGGGGTTGCTACTCCCCTTTTTGTGAGTTAAGCGATTGTGTACTGCAATAGCCGTGACGATCATCTCCACAGCTATGAAAATATAAGTGAGATCTGCTTTTTGCGCGGTTTTTACATTCCTAACAAAGTTCGGAAAGAAATGGGAAAACAATCTTTTTATACATTTTTCATGATGTCAGGGCTGGAGGAGTATACTCATGAGAATATGTGCCCTCGGGCTCGTTGTCCTTGTACTGTCAGCGTTTGTGGCGATAGTTACAGGAGAAGAAATTAATGTTGAATACTCTCCCCGGAAACCGAAAGCGGGTGATACCATAAGGTTTTATGTTAACACAACTGGAGATGTGGAGAGCACGAAGTTGTGGATAGAGGAATGCAAGGGAAATCAATGTTTCTTACCAAAAACCATAGATATGGATGAGGTAGAAGCGGGACATTTCACCGCGGAATATCAGCTGAGAGATGATACAACTTCCGTTCATTACAAAGTAACCGTCACATTCCAGAACGGTAGCACTACGGAAACTGAGATGAAAGAATTTGATGTTGAGCCGAAGGCGCCGTCGAACGGCGGGACAAGCAACGATAGAACACCGGGATATGGACTGATTCTGGCCATGATATCGATCGCTCTCGTGATTGTTGCCCGCAGAAGGTTTGTAAGATGAGATACCAGCTGAAAAGACTCCTGTCTCAACTGCTGTCCGTGGGTATTGCAAACCTTGGAGCATCTGGAATCAAAACAGGGTTATGTTATCCGTTTTTCTACTGCCATTCCTGCCCCTATGCGGTAGCAGGATGTCCTCTTGGTACCATAGAGCATGCCCTTTACAAGGGCAAGATATCTATACCTCTATTTCTTTATCCTGTTCTTATCATCGTTGCTATTGCCTCGATTTTTGGAAGGGCGATATGTGGATGGCTCTGTCCAATAGGTTTATTACAGAGAGTCACATCGCGATTTCCGAGGAAGAACAGATTCGGCAAGCGTATATCAGAGAAAGTACCGCAAACTGTGAAGAACAAGCTGAGATATGTTAAGTATATCAATCTCGTTCTTCTGGTCATCATCGCGCCACACCTTATAGGGTTCATGTTCACAGATATATGCCCCGTTGGTTTCCTAGTTGGTACCATCCCCATAAGCATTTTAAACTACGGTGAGTTCGTACCGAACACATTCTTTCCGATAGCGGCTGTCGTCTTTGCGCTTTTCGTAATCCTGATATTCGTGTCAGAGAGGGGATGGTGTAGATATTTCTGCCCGCTCGGCGCCCTCATGGCGCCCCTTAACAAAATAAGCCTGATATACGTAAGCGTTGACAAGGATAAATGTATCCACTGCAACAAATGCGTGGAAGTTTGTCCCATGGGTATAGATGTACCAAACATGCACAGATCTCCGGAATGCATACTCTGCGGTAAATGCATAGAGGTGTGCCCCAAGAAAATAATAAGTTATAAGGTGGGAAGATGAGGAGAGAGGTTTTCGTTGCTTTTGCAATACTCATGATCTCTCTATCCACACTTTCCCATATTCTCGTCTCCACGTCCGTTTACGGCGATGTAAAAGACAAGATTGTATCCGTCCTTTGTTTGAGCTGTATAAAGATGGAGCCGAAAACGGTATTAAAATTCAGATTCGAGACAGCCAATGGTGAGGCATTTCCCGATTCGATTCTCGAGAATTTGACAGAAGGGATCATATTTCTGCATTTCAGAACAGATGTGTGTCCTGCCTGCAATGAGATGGATTCGATAGTAAAGGATATCTTTGGACTAGAAAGCATAGATGAGCCCTACATTGTGGCATCAAAGAATTTCTCAGGCGTCGAGGTAAAATTGATCCATATAAACCTTGACCATGCCGATAGCGAACTCAAAAAACTGTACAAACTCTTCGATGTTGCCGGTGAAAATGGAGTTCCAATGTTCACGGTTGTAACCCTTGGCTATGATAGAGGTATCGTGAAGCCATGTTATGCAACGGGATACGGATTTCTCGGAAAGGGCAGTCCATCTGCGGCGGGAAAAGTTATAACGAAAATGATAAACGATGCGGTGGAACTTTATAAAAGAAACAGAGAAGGGTACAGTGGCTGAAGTTCACGAGAAGTAGATTTCTTCCTGCTTTTATCTTCTTTTTAAGTATCTCGAACTGCTCTCTTGTTAACCTACAGATGCCTATCCCGCTGTAGCGTATAATGGGAGTTCCCTCACCATGGAGTTTTGTTATAACCACGGTCCATGTTGACGCGCATTCCGCCATGCTCGCAATCAAGGGAAATTGATCCCGTCTCCGTGACGCCATATACCTCGAACAGCTTTGCATCAAAGGTTTTCTCCATGATTTTCCTCAACTTTCTGCTCATACGTGAATTTGTTGAGACGGGCTCGTCATCGGTATTCAGCATGAGCACTTTCCCGAGCATCGAAGGAAATCTTTTCGAAGGGATCCATGTAACCTGTTTCGGCATCTTCTCCAGTCGATACCGTGCCCGTCAAGTGACCTTATGTATCCAAGCAGACCACGGATCACTTCCAGAGAGATGGCTCGCGGAAGAGTTCCACTCCTCTCTGAGAGCGCCCATAGGAAGGCGGACGGCGCCGAGGGGCGAGATGGTTTGATAAAAATGTGCGATCGAAGCTTCATACCCCCTGTTTTTAAACCTTTATATCATTCACACCTCGAATGAGGTACAGAATCAAGTTAGCGCTGATCCTGATATCCATGCTCATATGGGGTGTAAGCTATCCGGTGGTTAAAATCCTGCTGAACAGCGGTGTTCAGCCCATTACGCTCGCTACGCTCCGGAATCTCATTTTTATTCCCCTGCTCTTTTATATTCTGGCTGGTAAGAGATATGCGAGATATTCTCGAAGTGATGTGATACTATGTGTGGCTCTTGCTTTTTTCACGGTTTTTCTTCCCAACATCTCCCAGAATATAGGAATGAAATACACGTCTGCATCGATTTCGAGTGTTATTCAATCCACAAGCCCCATCTTTACCGTAATGCTGGCGTTCATCTTTCTGAGAGAGGCGAGAACACTCAACAAGATCGTTGGTTCTCTGGTTGGATTGATAGGGACGGTTTTTCTCACAACCGGAGGAAGTTTTGATTTTGATGCCACAGTATTCGGAAATCTCCTGATACTTGTCTCCAGCATATCATATGCAATCTCGGGGATTCTGATCAAGGTTGCTTTATCGAGGATAGACCCCCTTGACCTGCTCTGTTTTGAGATAATATTTGGTTTCTTCATGCTCCTCATTCCAAACATGGCGCTCGAAGATCTCTCGGCGGTGATATCTTTCAGCATTGATCTCTGGATGTACATTCTATTTCTGTCCGTATTTGCAGGTTTTCTGGCTTCCATCATGTATTACATGGTGCTGAGAGAAGAGGAGATATCTCATCTCGCTATATTCTCCTATCTCATCCCGGTTTTCGCCATAATATCTTCTTACATAATGCTTCACGAAACCCTGGGCGTAAAGGAGATTTTCTTCACCATGGTCATACTCTCAGGCATTGTGATAACCGAGTTAGGAAGATAGAACTTTTGGAGGCTCGCCGATATACTCAGATGCGGTCAAAACCCTCTTTCTTTCCTTCCTTGCACTCTCCCAGACATCTCTGGTTCTATCTCTGAACCTTGGTTCTCTCGGCAGATGATGATCGTAAATCATGACATCAAAATCAACCTCTTCAACGATTCTTTTCGCGTTGCCGATCGCTCTGTTCAGGTTGGTTTTATTGAGAAGATATCCAAACATATACGTCATCGGACCATCGAGTATTATCACATCCGGATTTTCCCTGATTATCATCTCCGAGTAATCCTCTATGATTGGTCCATTCAGATCACTGGAGTGCAGGAGTTTGAATCCCTTATGCTCTACCACTGTCATGAACACCCACCCGACTCTAGAGTATTCCACGCCGTGGAAGAGGGGAGCAGAAAATCTGATGGTGGTGCTTCCAAACCTGAATCTCCTATCTTCAGGGTAAATCACCTTTATCCTCTCATCATCTATCTCGTCTATCCACCCCCATCTCTGCCATTTCGATGACAACCTTTCAAACCATTTTCTTCCCTTTTCCATGAGCTCTTCTCTTCTCTCGTTGTAATCCCCAAAGTCCATCTTCATGCTGGCGAGTTTTTCTGCAGGATCTCTGAATGTTTTCTCTCTGCTCTCTTCAAGGCGCAGGTCGGCGTGGAGGATTTCCTTCCAGATCTTCTGGTAAAAGGTGAGCGCCCGCTCTCTCTGCGACTCGTTGATGTATGAATTGGGATTCTTTGCAAAAATCGTTTTGTTGCGGTATATATCTATATCATTGGGCAGATAGTGATCGTAGTGGTAGTGAGATATGATTATCACAT
>CAYSPA010000068.1:0-6178 GCA_964432835.1 uncultured Thermoplasmatales archaeon
TTATCCTGATTCCTTTCAACACAGATAGAAATTCTTTCTCCTCTCGGGCGATGTAAACCTCTCCATGCCTGTCTTCCAATACTGGGTCTGGTTCTATCTCTTCTGGTAAATCAACCTCTTCAACCGGTCTCCAATCGTAATCAACATCCTCAACATCGATGATTTCCTTTACTTTGGCTCGCTTTCTTATCACATCTACGAACTCGTTGCTTTTCTCAATCATTACTGAATAAATTCTCCTAGCGTAGAGACTGTTTCTTAATTTTTTTACAACTACTGCCGTAGTTCCAGTTCCAGCAAAGGGATCAAGTATAATGTCTCCATCTTTTAATTCTACGCGCTCTAGCATGTTCCTTACTAGGTTCTCTGGATATACTGCTGTATGCTTCCACGGCGTCTGTTGCAGGGGTATTTCAACTACTTTTGGCCACCTTTTTCTGTAAATATTGTTTCTGCTTTTTGCTAAAACAATTACAGGTTCATAGGTATTTGTAAATCGGTCTTTAACAGAAGAGGGCATATGGTTCGGTTTATACCAGATGATTATATCCTCCAAATACCAACCATCCTTTACCATGTGGTAGGCCAATCTATACGGGATTTGTAAGAGATGGGATTTTCCGTATCTGTCCAAGTATTTGTCTCCAACGTTGAGAAAGAAAACCCCATCCCCTCTGAGTTTTTGACGGAGTTTTCTATACACTTTTACTAAACGACCTATATATTCCTCTGGTGTTTTTTCTTGCCCAATCTGTCCCTCAAACTTGTAATCTCTCTGTTTCCAATAAGGTGGTGAAGTAATCGCAACGGCAATCGAGTTATTTTCGAGGCAGTCCAAACCTGCATATACATCTCCCGATATCAGTACATCTCTCCTCATATTTCTTCCCAAACTGGGATCTTATATTTCTGTTCGGGTATTCCGATGAGATCCTTTTGTGTGTAGTTCTTGTTTTTCACCAAAAATTCAATTCTAAATATTTCATGCCGATCTGACAGCAAGACGAATCTCGGCTCTTCCTTGAATGCATATCTCACGCTATTCTTTGTTTTGCCAGCATGTAGTATCTTGTCACCATACACATCGTACAATTCACCGTTAGGCATGCAAACGAGAAGTATGCTGTATATCTCCTTGGATGCATGTTTATGCAAAGCGTAGATGAAATAGGTGAGGGTTGGTTTCTTGTACACTTTCCCATCTTTCTTAAAGGTTTTGGAATAATGGGTGGGCAAATTGGGCGATAATTTATACTTAGATAAAGGGTACGACGTTTGATTTGGTTGGATAGCTATTTTGCCTTTGTAATCTCCCCAGTTAGATTCTGAAACTGTCTTAACGTCTATGTGTATGAAAGAATCAAAGGTTTCATACATCAGATCAGCACCGATAGGAGAAGAGTTGGGGTTTTTCATACCCTGAGAAAAAACGTAATGGAAAATTCTCTCCGCTCCCATTTCCAAGTCGGATGCCACATTGCTCTTTGTCGATATAAACTGTTGATACCAATCATCCTTTATTTTGAGTCTGGAGTGCAGCCCACTTAGGATGTCTTTCCAGTTATCTATGAAATGGTATCTTATCCTTCCAAAGTGCACAAATTCTAATTTTTCTATTTCTAGTGGTGTTAATTTTCTCGCCATAGTGGTTACCTCCATTTTGATTTTACTGAGAAGGGGTTATGAGATTTGAGTAAATTGGCTTTTCTCGACTCTTGTTCGCAGATTCTATCAGAATAGATTCTGCACTCATCTACATTATATTCATTATTATTCATCACCAAACTTATGTCAAAGGCACTTAAAAACTCTACCGGGGCCTTCCATGCGTTTTTTAAACTTTACTCTCCTCCTTCGATACCTTTAAACCCTCTGCCTGCATCATGGGGTTGGGGAGGATAAAGATGGGAAAAAGAGATATCATATCAATACTGGACATGAAAGATGACATAGAAGAGATTATAGATCTGGCGATTGAGTTGAAGGGAAAGGCAAAGAGGGGAGAGAGTATAGAATATCTAAAGGGAAAGACCCTGGCAATGATCTTCGAGAAGAGTTCAACAAGAACAAGAGTATCTTTTGAGGTTGCGATGCAGAAACTCGGAGGATATGCAATATTTCTGAGCAAGAACGATATCCAGCTCGGAAGGGGAGAAACCATAGAGGATACCGCAAAGGTTCTTTCAAGATATGTAGACGCGATAATGTACAGAGCATACAGCCACGAAAACATGAAGGAACTTGCAAAACATTCAACCGTACCGGTGATCAACGGCCTCGACAATGAAGAACATCCTTGCCAGGTTCTCGCTGATTTCATGACCATAAAGGAGAAGAAGGGCAAGCTCAAGGGTCTCAACTTCGCATATGTCGGAGATGGAAATAACAACATGGCTCACTCATATCTGCTAGGATGCGCAATGGTCGGAATGAACATCCTCATCGTCTCTCCAGATAAATACCAACCAAGAAAAGATTACGTCGAAAAGGCAAAGGAAATAGCAAGCGGAACAAAGATTGAAATAACCAATTCGATGACCGCTCTAAACGATAGCATAGATGTAATATCAACGGATACATGGGTCTCGATGGGAGATGAAGCAGAAAAAGAACAGAGAATAAAGGACTTCCAGGGTTATACAATAGACAGCAAGGTGATGTCAAAACTCAAGCCAGACGCAATCTTCCTGCATTGCCTTCCAGCCTACTATGGATACGAAGTAACGAAAGATGTGGCCCATGGAAAACAATCCGTGATCTTCGACGAAGCAGAGAACAGATTGTGGGCGCAGGCGGCGCTACTGGTAAAATTACTCGGAGGAAACCAAGTGATTCTATAGTTTAAACTCCGATGTTGAAAAAATTCTTTCGCTGAAAGGCGCTTCGATCCAATCAGTGCGCGGGCAACGAGCAAACATTTATTTATCAATTCCATATACCTCTTTGTTCGCGGGAGTTGTTACCATGTATGAAGTTAGATTCCATGGGAGAGGTGGTCAGGGAGCTGTTACAGCAGCAAATATCCTAGCGATCGCAGCTTTTAAAGCGGGAAAATACACCCAGTCGTTTCCCTTCTTTGGTGTAGAGAGAAGGGGCGCACCCGTGATGGCTTTCACTAGAATGGATGACAAACCGGTGAGAATCAAAACACAGGTCTATGAGCCAGACGCAGTTGTCGTTCTTGACCCTTCTCTGCTGGAAGCGGTTGACATAACCAGCGGACTGAAGGAGGGAGGAGTCATCATAATCAACTCAAAGAAAAAGCCAGAGGAGTTCGATTTCAAGAATCCAGTTGCAACGGTTGACGCCACTTCCATAGCGATAAGCCATGGTCTTGGAACAAAAACCGCTCCAATAGTAAATACATCCATACTTGGGGCATATGCTAAGGCGATGGAAGTGACAAAGACGGAGGGAATGGTTCCAATAGAGCATGTACTCAAGGCAGTTGAAGAGAAAGCACCGGTGAAATCAAAGGAGAATGTGGAAGCAACAAGAGAAGCGTATGAAAAGACAGAGGTGAAAGCATGAAGATAGCAACTGGAGGAGTTATTAAAGAAGCTGGCTCAAGCATCGAGTATAAAACCGGGGGCTGGAGAACATTCAAGCCTGTCATTGACCCAAATAAATGCATAAGTTGCTGGATATGCGTTGGTTTCTGTCCAGATGCTGCCATCGAGAAGACGGAGAGGGGGAAACCACCGATCATCGATTATGATTACTGTAAAGGTTGTGGAATATGTGCAAACGAATGCCCGAAAAATGCGATAGAAATGGTTCTGGAGGAGAAGTAGTATGAAGGTGATATTGAAGGGTAATGAGGCTGCCGCCCTCGCTGCAAAGCTAGCAAAGCCTGATGTGGTTGCGGCATACCCGATAACTCCCTCAACTGACTTTCCAGAAAAGATGTCGGAATTTGTTGCGAACGGAGAACTGCCTCACACTCAGTTTTTACCGGTGGAGAGTGAACACTCTGCCATGAGTGCCTGCGTGGGCGCCGCTGCGGCGGGAGCAAGGGTATGCACGGCAACTGCATCCCAAGGTTTAGAACTCATGCACGAGATTCTCTTCATAGCGAGTGGAATGAGATTACCCATAGTTCTCTACAACGCAAACAGAGCATTATCCGCGCCGATAAACATATGGTGCGATCATCAGGATTCTATATCAGCAAGAGACACTGGATGGATACAGTTCTATGCGGAAAACAACCAGGAGATCTTTGATCTCATGCTGATAGCATTTAGAGTCGCTGAGGACAAGAGAGTTCTCCTACCAGCAATGGCATGTATAGATGCTTTCGTTTGCACCCATACATTTGAGCCAGTTGATGTTCCCTCTCAGGAAGAGATTGACGATTTTCTCCCACCATACAAACCGGAGCATGTGAAACTCGATCCAGAAGACCCATGGACACTCGGACCCTTTGGAGTTCCAGAGTACTATCAGGAGATGAGATATGCTCAGCATCTTGCTATGAAGAACGCTGAAAAGGTGATAGATGAGGTATTCCAGGACTTCGAGAAGAGATTTGGTAGAAAATACCAGAAGGTCACGCCTTACAGGACGGAGGATGCAGATATAATATTCATCACCATGGGTTCGATAAGCGGAACGGCCAAGGAATTCGTTGACAAGGTTAGAGAAGAGGGTAAGAAAGTAGGTGTGATAAAGATAACGGTTCTCAGACCATTCCCATTCAAAGAGATTCTACCGTTGATAAAGAACGCCAAGATCGTGGCTACGCTGGAGAGGAATATCTCCATGGGATACGGTGGAGCGGTCTATGCCGATCTATCTGGAGCGCTGATAAACGAAAAGGAGAGACCCGCGCTCATAGATTTCATCCTCGGTCTCGGAGGCAGGGATGTGACATTCAAAGATTTTGAAGAGATCCTCAGCATCTGCGAGAAGGTGATGGCGGGAGAGAAGGTAGAAAGACCTATATGGATAGGTGTTAAGAAGGAGTTGGTAGAATGAATGAGGAATCTCTCCTCGCTCCGGGTCATAGGGCATGTGCTGGATGTGGACCTGCAATAGCAATAAGACAACTTCTCGAAGCTGCAGGCAAGAATACAATAATCGTCGAGGCAACCGGCTGTATGGAGGTTACAACTACGCCTTACCCTCAAACAGCATGGAAGGTTCCATGGTTACATGTTGCTTTCGAGAATGCTGCTGCAGCAGCAAGCGGGGTGGAAGCGGCATACAAAGCAATGATATCCAAAGGACTCATACCAAAGGACAAGATGCCGAACATCATAGCTCTCGCCGGAGATGGGGGTACATTCGACATAGGTATTCAGGCACTATCAGGAATGCTCGAGAGGGGGCACAAAGTTCTCTACGTGTGCTATGACAACGAGGCATACATGAACACAGGTATACAGAGGTCATCCGCAACACCTCTCGGTGCTGCAACGACAACATCTCCCGCCGGAAAGGTTATACCTGGAAAGATGACCAGGAAAAAACCAATAGCGATGATTGCAGCAGCTCATGACATCCCCTATGTTGCAACAGCAAGCATTGCGTATCCTGCAGATTTCAAGAACAAAGTGAAGAAAGCGCTGAGTGTCGATGGTCCATCATTTATACACGTCTTTGCTCCGTGTCCAACCGGATGGAGATTCGGAACGGAGCAAACTGTAGAGCTTGCAAGATTGGCTGTGGAGACGGGCGTATTCGTGCTATACGAGATAACGCAGGAGAATCCGCTGAAACCGATCATCACAAAGAAGCTGAAGGATAGAAAACCCGTCGAAGAGTACCTCAAAATCCAGGGAAGATTCAGGCATCTCTTCAAGCCCGTAAAGAGACAGGACATCATAGACAAGATACAGGAAGAGGTCGATAGAAAGTGCAAACTCTTTGGGGTTGACGAGGAGTAAACAGTTATTAACCCCTTCCCCTTTTTCTTATACGAGGGTGGGATGCAGATAATAGAGAAAGCCAGGGAGATAGTCGAGTTTATAAAAAAACACGATAATGTTCACATCGTAACCCATCTGGATGCCGATGGAATCTGCGCCGGAGCGATCGCTGTAAAAACCCTCGAAAGGCTCGGAAAGGATTTCGATATAAGTTTTGTCAAGCAGGTCGATGAGGTGAGCATTGAGGATGTTTTGAATAAAAATCCGGATGTCATATGGTTCACCGACCTGAGCATAAACATTGA
>CAYSPA010000069.1:0-5864 GCA_964432835.1 uncultured Thermoplasmatales archaeon
TGATTTCGATGGGTGTGAATCTCGAAATCATCGCTCAGGCAATATGGCTCATACTTCCAGCGTATGCGGCGAATGGTGCTGCGGTTCTGGTGGGCGGTGGTAAACCCATAGATTTCGGAAAGGTGTGGAGGGATGGCAGGAGAATACTTGGAGACGGAAAGACGTGGAGGGGCCTTTTCTATGGTTCGCTGGTCGGCTCCATAGTCGGCTTCTCGCAGGCGGTGGCCGGGAAATATCTGGAACTACATGGCAGAAACAATCTCCATCTCGACTACTTTGAAGGTTTTCCCTTGATGATTCCCTTAGTTCTATCTCTATGCTTCGGCGCCCTACTTGGAGATATAGTGGAAAGTTTTTTCAAAAGGAGAGTGGGTAAGGAGAGGGGAGAGGACTGGATACCTTTTGACCAGCTTGATTTTCTTATAGGGGCGCTCATCCTCTGTTACATGGTCAGTGCAATCTTTCAATTTGCGGGTATTTTAGATTACAACTGGTTCCTGAAAAATTTTTCACCACTGCATCTTCTCGTTATATTCGTGGTAACTCCATTCCTGCACATAATTTCGAATAAGTTGTACCGTGGCAGATAGATATTCATACGGCGCAGGAAGCATACCCTAAATGTAGTTTACCAAATCGAAACACAACGTGAGAAATAATTTAAGCAACCTTTCCGTTTCCATGTATGAGATGAGTGAAAGGCGGACATTGCGCGCAGGGATAATACCGAAAAAATGCGAGATATGCGGGATAAATGATGCCAAGTTCGTCTGTATGAGATGCAAGAAAAAGGTGTGCTCCTCATGCTATTTTAATATCTTGGGTCTCTGTCGGAACTGCGTATCAAAGAGTGTCGCGGAAGCGTGGAAGGGAGAGAAGAAAAACTTGAAAGACATCCTCGACATCGAATGGATTGACTAAGGAAAGAATTCTTCCAACCTCCTTTTAATATCCTCGGGGTCTCTGGAATTTCTGTACATATCAAGGAGTTCCCTGTTCATCGTCAGAAAGTGCGGAGACCACTTGTATAGATTCGACAATCTCCTCGCGAGATCGTCCTCACCTATTATGTAGAGAGAGGCTATGAAAGCCTCCAGGGTGGAGAGTTTTCCGGGTTTACCAAAGTTAACGGGATTCACCGGCACGAGGAAAGGCAGGTATCTGTGATTTTTGAATCTCGATAATCTGGAGAACACGACATCAACATCCCGCCAGGAGCAATCCACAGCCACTATACCATATTTCAGCGAATATCCCTTATCTGCCATGGAAAACATGCGGTCGGCATCGGGATTCAGTATAATGCATCCTCTCGGTATCCTTTCCACGCGTTTGACTATCCTCACAAATCCAAATCTTTCCATCTTTTTTGCTGTACACTTTTTTGGGTCATCCTGGCCGAGATGGTACACCAATAGCTTCATCTAATCAACCTTGCATCCACGACGATATGACTCACTCCCGGTGCAAAGGATTTCACCCTTTTTATATTTATTATCTCAACCTCCATACCATATCTTTCCGCATTCTCTTTCAGTCTCCTGACCGGTCTGTTCGGAATGAGTTCATTTGGACAAATCTCATGGTAGTGAATGACCCCAGATCCTTTCAATGCTTCTATGGCATACGGCAGATAGAGATGGGGGTTCTTTAGATATCCCATTATTACTCTGTCAGCAACACCTTTTGGTGTGACTTTTCTATTATCTCCAAAAATGGGTTTTACGATATCGCTGACATGATTCAGTACGACGTTTTCCTCCAGATATCTGTATGCAACGGGATTCTTCTCTATTGCGTATATCCTTTCTGGTCTGCTGTATACGGCCATGGGTATGGAAAAGTACCCTATTCCCGCGAACATGTCTACTACAACTTCCCCCTCTTTGGATATCGTCGCCATCCTTATTCTCTCACCCTTATTTCCCGAGGAAAACATTATCTTCCGTGGATCGAGTTTGAATCTAATTCCATTCTCAACATGTATGGTTTCTGTATCCTCGTCTCCATAAATTAATCTGAACTCCGGCACCCTCAATTCTCCTCGTATTCCTCCCACATCCTCGAGAACGGATTTGCATTTCAGAACATCCGCATATATCCTGGCTATCTCCACTTTATATTCCTTCAAACATTCCGGGAATTTCACGATAAGAACATCTCCAAGTTTCTCCCATTTTCTGGGCAGAAAATCCACTAAATATGCGGGTATCAGGTTGGACGATTTTTCCTTTATAATTTCGTATGGTGTTTTTCTCATCTTTTGATGTGAAGCGATCTTCTATCATTAAAAACTTTTTAATTTAGTTTCATTTTAATTTTATCCGTGAACTGGAGAAATACCCTGCCCAGATATGCACGAATCCTAGACGGGGAAGAAGAGGCGAGATATCTTACGGCCAAATCCATAGAGGTCGAGTTTTCAAAAAGTGACAATATCCAGACTCTATGGAAAATTCATGACAAATCTTTGAAAGAGCCCAGAATAGTCGATTCCCCGGAAAAAAGCCTACTGGATTTGAAGATAGAGATCGCGGACAGAATATTCAGGAAATGCGAATTCTGCGAAAGAAGATGCGGAGTTGACAGAACAGAGCAGGGAGGCGCATGCGGCGTAAGGGAAGCGAGGATAGCGAGCGAGTTCCTCCATATCGGTGAGGAATATATGCTGATACCGTCATACACCATCTTCTTTTCCGGCTGTACTTTTCATTGCGTATTCTGTCAGAACTGGGACATCAGTCAGAACATTTGTGGAACGCACATAGAGCCACGGAGGTTGGCCGAGATGATAAAGGCAAGGCGAGCGCAGGGCGCCCTCAATGTGAACTGGGTCGGAGGAGACCCGACACCAAATCTTCCCTATATACTGAAGGTTCTCAGATTCTGCAGGGAAAATATACCTCAGATATGGAATTCCAACATGTACTGCTCTCTGGAAACCATGAAGTTACTGGATGGGGTTATTGACCTCTATCTCACCGATTTTAAATATGGAAATAATGGATGTGCAGAGAGATTATCTATGGTGAGAAACTACATGGAGATCGTTGAGAGAAATCATCGCATAGCATACAGCCAAACCGACATGCTGATAAGACACCTCGTCATGCCCAACCATATAAGATGCTGCACGGAGCCAATATTGAAATGGATTTCCAAAAACACTCCCCAGGCTCTCGTCAATATAATGGCTCAGTACAGACCCGAGTACAGGGCATGTGAGTATGATGATATCTCCAGACCTTTGAAAATGAGCGAACATAGAGAAGCTCTGGAAATAGCAAGAGAACTCGGTCTTAATTTTATCTACTAGATGATGTACTGTCGGTAGTAGAAATAGGCAAAGACCGCGATGAGAAAGATCAGAATAATCGCCGGTATCAAAAACCAGTTCTCTTCAAAGAAACTTCTACCTCTATTCTTTATCATCAACTCTTCGTGGGCAGATACATAACCCGGTTTAACCGCAAGTATATCAACGGTCGTATCGTGGTCTACTTCTGGTAGTTTGATTCTCAGTTTACCATTCTCGTCGGTGTAACCCGCTATCTCTCCGTCGATGATGATGGTGGCATTGTCTATCAGATATCCATATACATCCCTGACAACAATATCAATATCCTCTTTCTCCATGACCTTTGGAGGCACACATATCTCCAGAGCAACTTCCTTGTATCTATCTATGACCTTTATGAGTTTGTAACATGGGGAGTACCCACTTGAACTGATACCGAGAAGCACATACCCATCCTCTTTAACGGAAGGCGCGGTAAAGCTCACTGTACCATCATTGTCTGTTTTCTCTTTCAAAGGACCAAACCAGACAACCACACCACTTACGGGATTTCCCGACAGGTCTTCCACCTTGACGGTGAATCTCTCACCCTCATAAACGGTATCGTTTGTTTTGATATTCAACGGCTCTTCGACCTCTGCACGATTCGTTACCTCTATCCACGTATATCCGAAATTGTATCCTTCCTTCAACGCATGGACAAAACAACTTCTCTTCATCTCCACGTACGGCGCCCTACAAATTACTATGCCATTCTTATCGCTCACGTCACGACACATCCTTCCATCGATGTAGAGTAAAGCTCCTTCCACCGGCTCTCCGTTTTCATCCTCTATCCGGACAATAAACTCTCTCCCTTCCTCGACCATCGTCTGGGAAACGGATACCTTTAAATCTGGAAGGGTTGGACTGATCTCGTATAGATGGATAACGGCGATATCCGTTACATAGCCATCTTTCGTTGCGGTTATTGTAAATGCATCATCGCCCATCATCGGTGGAGAGGTAAGGGATACCGAGCCGTTTTCACCTGTGCCGAAATACTTGACCAGATTTCCATACTGCATCTTTATACTCACACCGCCTATGCCGTTGCCCTTTTCATCTACAACCTTAACCTGAAATTTCTCCATTGGAGGGAGAGCAAGTGGGGATACGATCTTCAGAAATTTTTTGCCGATTCCAACACTCACAACGGTCAACCACTTCGATGCGGGTAGGTATTTTTCCTTTTCAGCATACACTAGGAATTTCTTGCTGATAAGAACATCCGGAGCGGTTAATGTTACTTCTCCATGCTCGTCACATACGTATTTTCTAAAATTGAACCACACGCGAGCACCCTTTACGGGATTGCCTCCTTCATCTTCTACCTTTACAAGAAAATCCTCCCCTTCTTCCACGGAATCGGGGCAATCCAGTTGAAGTTTATTTTCCCTACCAATCACGTAAATGATCTTTTCGGCTTCGGAATATCCCGGACTCTTCGCCTTTATGCACATGTATTTTGATTTGTTGAGAAGGGGTATCTGAACCCGGACACTTCCATTCCATGCGAGATAACTCTGGTTGTTGAATATAACGACCGAGAACAAACTCCTTCCATTTACATCCGTCACGGAAAAGGAGACATTTTCTCCAGACATGGCCATTGAAGGACCATCGATGATTAAACTGTACTTGCGAGTTTTCTTTATCCATATGTATTTCTTCGCGCAGGAAATATTATCATCACAACATCTTATCTCGTTTAACTCGTAATCATCCCATGCATATGGAGCCGTGAATGAGGCGTTACCCAGGGAGTCGGTCGAGTTTGTTTTTCCATCGAAGAGGATTTTCACGCCGGATAGAGGTTTTCCATCACACAGTGAGAAGAGGGAAATGTTAAAAAGCGAATTTTCGGAAATGATGGAAGGTGAAACGATCAAGCCTCGTTTTCTGTTATCGACCACGATAACGAACCTGTAATCTATCAGGGATAGATTTTCATCGTATACATTTATTTGGAAACTTTTTGTTTCTTCAACGTGGGGTGCTTTTACGGTAATACCATTACTATCAAAGAAACTTCCATTGAAATATATCTTCACCTTACCTTCACCACCGTACGTGATATCAAAATACTCGCCCTCTTGCACGTGTGTTGGAGCCTTCAGAGAAGAACTTTTATTGTCCGCAATCCACATCTTCGTCTCATCGGAAACTTCGTATCCATCCTTTCTTGCGGAGAGTATAACAGGCATTGGAAACCCAACCTGAGGTACCTCAAACACGTAGGTGCCATTTTCATCCGTAAAAACATCTTCATTGTTGATGGAAAGGATCGCATTCGGAATACCATTCATATCCTCATCAACAACCCTGAGTTTTACCCTCTTGCCCTCCTCGACAACCTCGGGACACACCACGTACAGTTTTGGAAGATTTACTATGGTTATGTTCGTCTCCACACTTTCGTATCCTTCTTTTTCGGCCCTCAGTTTGCATGGTACCGATATATTAACCTCGGGAATATCGAAATTCGCATAGCCCGACTCATTCGTTATCGCATGCAAAGAGATTA
>CAYSPA010000070.1:0-5832 GCA_964432835.1 uncultured Thermoplasmatales archaeon
TGGGGAAGCGGGGATGATCCATGGGTGAGAGCACCGGTTCCGTACTTCTGGATATGATCTCTCTTCTATCTCTTTTTATAGAAATTGTGAAGAAGTCGCCCAAGTTTCCACAGATTGTTCGTCCTAACCGTGTACTCATTTATTTTCTCCACAAAGTGTTTACGCGATACAGTTACAGTTTTTGACTCAAAAATCACCAACCTTTCGATTATGACAGATTTGTTTTTGCATATGAGCATAGATTTTTCAGCGGGCAATCCCCGCATCGTGGATTATTCTTCTTACAGTACTCTTTCCCGAGTTTCACGAGAAGGGCATGATACTCAGCGAATAGCTTTTGATCTTCAGGTAGGGATTCCATGAAGATTTTCTGAAGTTCGTCATAATCCTTCTTTCCTAGACCTATTCTCTCGGCTATCCTCTTTGTGTATGCATCAACAACGAAAATCGGCTTCAATGCCGCATAGAGAATTATAGAATCTGCGGTTTCCTTACCTATACCCTTTAAACTCAGGAGTTTGTTTCTCAAATCTATCAAATCCATGGAAAACAGTTTACTGAAACTTCCGTCAAATTCCTCAAGCAAGAATCTGATGAAATTCTTCACCCTCTCCGCTTTTTGATTGTAATAACCGGCGGGTTTTATGACCTGAGCGAGGCGTTTGGTATCTATGAGGTTGAGAGCATCTATATCCATGAGATTGTTTCTGTTGAGATTTTCTATCGCTCTCTCGACGTTTTTCCAGCTTGTATTCTGAGTTAGTATGGCACCTATGACTATCTCCAACCTCTCTTTTTCCGTATCGGGTTTCTTCCCAGTGTGTTTGGGCTTAGCCTCTCCCGGCGCCGTCGTGGGCCACCATCCCTGACTTCCGAATTTTTTGAATAGCAACTTGTAAACCTCCAAGAGGTCGATTTTACTCACGTGTTATGTAATGTGAGTGTACAATTAAAATCTAATTTTTGGATGGGTACACGATTTTTACATCAATACTTATATAGTGTGATCTGAATTCAGTTGGTGTGATAGAGGTAAGAAATCTCAGGAAAGCGTATGAAAATGTGCTTGCCCTTGATGACGTGTCCTTTGAAGTGGGCGAGGGTGAGGCTTTCGCTTTTCTCGGTCCCAACGGGGCGGGAAAGACGACGACGATAAAAATTCTCATGGGATTTATATATCCAGACCTCGGTTATGCGAAGATATTTGGTAAGGATGTCATCAGGCACGGGAAGGAGATAAGAAAAAGAATTGGATATCTCCCCGAAGAGATGGGGTTTTATGACCAGCTTTCGGCTTATGAAAACCTGGATTTTTATGCGAGATTATTTGGTATATCGAAGGCGGAGAGGGAAAAGAGAATAGAAGAATTGCTGGAGAGGGTTGGTCTTCTAGAGAGGAAGGACTCTCCAGTGAGAGAATTTTCGCATGGAATGAAACAGAGATTGGGGATAGCGCAATCACTCGTAAACAACCCCGACCTGCTCATATATGATGAGCCCACTTCTGGATTGGACCCGAGGTCGAGTTATGAAATAAGGGAGATGATAAAGGAATTCGTCAAGGAAGGAAAAACCCTGTTCTTGTCTTCTCATCTCCTCTACGAGGTTCAGCAAATCTGCAAGACGGTAGCGATAATCAACAAAGGAAAAATCGTCATCAAGGATGAAATAAAAAATTTATCCAGAATGATATCTGGCAAGAATATCAAGGTGACCATCAGGTGTCTCAATCTAGATGAAGGACTGGTTGATAGAGCAAAAAAGGTAAAAGGAGTGAAGAGGGTTAGGATAGATGGCAATAATCTGATTGCCATGGTTGAGGATGAGGAAACCATAGCGAGCATGATATCATCGATGGTAAAAGCGGGTGGAAAAATAACAAGTGTGAAGGAAGAGTCCCCGGGTCTCGAGGAGATCTTCCTCAAACTCACGGGTGATTAGGATGGATATCCGAACGATATGGGAAATTTCAAGAAAGGAGTTTTACGAACATTTGAAGACGAAGAGGTTCATCATAATATCATCCCTTTATGCTATAGTGTTTTTAGTTTCCGTGTGGATACTTTCACATTACAGCGGTATGATGGCTCTCAATTTTCAAACCATCATTTCCAATACGCACTCCTCTGCGTCCATATTCTACGCCATTCTCCCCATAGCGCTGTCATTTGATTTGATATCTGGAGAGCAGATGAAAAGATCGATGTACCTGTTGCTTTCGAAACCGGTGGAGAGAGAAGAGGTGGTGATCGGTAAAATCTTAGGAGTTGTAATGGTGATATGTGCGATAATAATTCCGGTCTCAACAGTGGGAAATCTGATAGCGGGAATATTTCGAGGTTTTCCCGGCATAGATGTAATTGGCAGAACTTACATATATCTGGTTGTCGTGATATTTGCATGCACCTGTTATGTGACACTGTCGATGCTGTTTTCCGTCATCTCAAAAACTTCTGGAATATCGCTGATTCTCTCCTTGATCGCTGGATGGTTTGGTCTGAATATGCTTTATCCCATAGCCCTCATGTACACCTTTCTCACCGGAAATTTCACCGAGATTCCATGGTACGCCAGGATTCTTTACGCGATATCGCCATCAAATGATCTCAGTGTAGCTCTGAACATTATCTCGGAAAATTCTTCGTCTGTTGAGCCCATATCTGTGCCCCAATCGATAGTGGCTCTGACGATTTTCTTCATCACCACATTCCTGTTATCTGTGGTATTTTTCAGAAGAAAAGAGTTGGTATGATTTGATGGATGGCTCAACTCGATGGGTTCGTAAGCAATCTATCTAATTTTATACTGTCTGAATAATATAAACTCGTTCGGCGTGAGCTATATCGAATAGAGCAGTTCTATCCCCATCCGCTCGCCGAATCACTGTATCAGTACCCGACTTATCTGATTCCTCCGAACAAACTCTTTATCATTACTATAACCGGTATGATTTCCAGTCTACCTATCCACATGTTGAGTATCAGCATCACCTTGGCAAGGGCGGGCATCGACGGAGAGGTTATACCAACCGACAAACCAACGTTACCCTGAGCAGAACAAACCTCAAAGATGATGTCTCCCAAGGGTCTATTTGGAATCGAGTAAGAGATGACCAGTATCCCCGCGAACAACAGTGTGAACCAGAGAAACGATATCACAGCGGCTTCATTTACTAGCTCAAATGCACTATCCGGGCTGAGAGATTTATCTCCGAGCTTGTAAACCAGCACCCTCTTTGGTGTGGACAGCGCCTTCTTCAATCTCCATTCCACACCTCGTGCGAGAAGAATTATCCTGAACAATTTAATCCCACCCGCCGTCGAACCGGCGGCGCCTCCCACAATCATCGCAAAGGAGAGTATCAGCTTGGATGTTTCGCTCCATGAAGAAAGGGAATCCGTTGAAAAGCCCGTACACGTTATTGCCGATATGAACTGGAATATGTACTTCTGAATGCCCTCCGATGTTGTGGGATAATTGAAGATTATGAGAAGAACCACGCCAAGGATTATCAGGGCAAAGAGGGCTTTCGTCTGAGGGTCATAAAAGAATTTTTTTATCCTTCCCCGAAGCAAATCGTAGTGAGCAACAAACGCGATCGCACCCAGAATCATGAGAACCATGATGACGATCTGGGAGTAGATGCTGTACGACGCTATACTATCATCAGTTACAGAAAATCCGCCAGTTGATAGTCCGGTCATGCAGTGATTGATGGACTCCCAGAGAACCTCGGCGAGATTTCCTTTGTTTTCTGCAAAAATCTTGACGGTGAAGAGCACAGCTATACCTATGGCCGTGTAAAACAGATATATCCACCATATGGATCTCACCGTTGAAATTATAGAGGGGTGAATCTTCTGTTCTCTTCCCTCCGATTTATACAGAACGAAGGAACCCGTACCCGGTCTCGCGAGGATAGCCAGCGTAAGAACGATAACTCCAACTCCTCCAACCCATTGGGTCAGCGTTCTCCAGAACTGTAGAGTGTGTGGTAGTTTGTTCTCATGAACAACCATGGTTAAACCCGTACCCGTCCATCCCGCAAAGGATTCAAAAATTGCCGATAGAGGATCCATACCAACATCTATACCATTTTCCGACATGTACATGAATGGTATGGCTCCGATGATCGATATCACAAGCCACCCGAAGGCAGCCGTTATCATTGCAAGCCTGAGATTTGTTTCTCCACTTTTTTTCAATCCAAAATAAAGGGGGAGACCAAATCCGAAGTAGAACAGGACGGTGAGTATCATGGGTTTTATGGCACCGTACTCGCCAAAAACGAGAGGAATCGCGAAAGCGAGAAGAGATACGCAACCCACAATTATGAGTATTCCTCCAAGGTCCCTGAGGATAATTTTCAGAGAGTCAAACATCAACCTCACCAATCGCGGAATCCATTAATTAGATTTTCTTTTCATTTTCTGATTCTGATTTCGGAGTTTTTAATCTCGAATCTCGTCGGTTTTGATTCCCCAAGCAGGAAGTAAACTCTCCAAGGAGATCTGCAACGTATGCCAGACCACAAGGGAACGCTTTTCCCTGATTTTTCCACATGCATACTCTCCGCGGTTTTCTCCACGAGTTCTCTGATTCTGCATGAGAAACCCACAACATTGAAAACATTCCCTCTTTATTCCTTTCCAGAGCGAGGCGCAGGCATTTTGCGACATCTCTGGGATGAACAATTGGAACAAATATATTTCCACTCCCAACATACACAAACTTTCCACTCTCTATGGATGATATTGTGAACTTTGTGGCGTGCGCGCCGGCGCCGAGAATCGAGGGCGGAATGAACCATGAAAATCCTGAAAACGCGTTCATAACCATAACGCTGGAGATTCTTTTCGCCTCACGGTTTCGATTTCTGGTAAGCGTTCATGGGATTTTTTTGGACTGTCTGTTTCCGATAATTCTCCGCGATCCCGAATTTACGGGAAATTTTCAATCTAACTGTATTATCCCGAAATTACTTCCTCCTAGAAAAATCATTGCGAGATTCAGCTTCGATGAGGAAGCTGAATCAAAGAAAGATAAGATGGATTATCAGAGAGATGGAGAAAGGAGAAAGAAGTGTTTACAGGATAGCAAAGTTGCAGAATGTAACACCGAGATGGGTGAGAGAGATCTACAGAAGATACAAAGAAATAGGTGAGTACCCTTATCCAAACAAACCTGGTAGAAAACCTTCTCTCATATCAGATGAGGAGAGAAGAATTGTACTGGAAATAAGAAGGCAGCATCCCGTTTGTGCGGTAACTCTTGAGAAGATTCTGGATAGGGAGGGAATACACATACCTCACAACAGGATACACAGAATCCTGAAGGAAGAGGGACTATCAAGGAATGAACCAAAGAAACAGAAACGCAGGAAATGGATACGTTATGAGAGGAGACACAGTAACAGCCTATGGCATGGTGATTGGTTTGAGTATCGGGGTAAACATATTGTTGTTTTTGAGGATGATGCCTCAAGGTTGATAACAGGTTTTGGTGTCTTTAGCAGAGCTACGGCAAGGAATGCAGTATACGTGCTGGATAATGCCGTTGATTTTTATGGTGCTCCAAAGCAGGTTATGACCGATCATGGAGTACAGTTTACAAGCATTCCAAGAGAAGGTTGTCCGGATCCAAAACCAAATGTTTTCCAGAAGAGACTAAAGGAATACGGTATAAAGCATGTAAAAGCCAGAGTAAAGCATCCCCAGAGTAATGGTAAGGTCGAAAAAGCATCGGATACAATCATGAAACTCTATAAACACTTTAAAAGCTGGGATAGAACAGTTGCATATTACAACTTTGAAAGACCTCATATGAGTTTGC
>CAYSPA010000071.1:0-5765 GCA_964432835.1 uncultured Thermoplasmatales archaeon
AAGATCTGTGGTACAGAACATTCAGCGATGCAATTGCAGATGCAGATCCATACAACACACTGCAGGCATTGCCAATCTTTGTGTATACCGAGAACGTGATCGTCGATGTCGAAGGTCTTACACTTGAGCCATACCCGCTTGGTGGATTTGACAAGGTTGTAATCAACGGCAATGGCGGAACATGTATAACAATAAGTGCTGACAATGTCGTGATCGATGGCTTTGAGTTAATCAATGGTTCTTATGGCATATACTCAGATGGAACAAGCGGGTCAAGCATTACCAACTGTACAATACACGACAATGTGAACGGCGGTATTAAACTCGAGAACTCGAATTTCAATACGATAACGGGTTGTAACATTTACAACGAAGAGACCGGCATACACATTGTGGGATCGGTCCAGAACGTTATCTACGAGAATGAGATTGGTGGAGTGACAACCGGTATTATCTTGGAGAACTCCATGTTGAACCGCATACTGGAAAATGTCTTCAGTGACTACTCAATTGGTGTAAGATGCTTCTCAAACCCTGACGAAAACTTCGTCAGTTTCAACACATTTGGCAAGCCATGTACTCTGAAAAACATAGCGATACAGAATGATGACGATGATGTGCTTGTTGATGCACAGCTCAACTGGTACGGTCAGGATGACGGTCCTAGTGGATATGTGGCAGACCCAATGACGGGAAGAATAGCAGATGGAGACGGAGAGAAGATAGTCGGAAATATTCACTTCGATCCATGGATTGGTATCGATGCAGAGATAATAACAGATCACATCGCGGTGCTTGAGGGTGAAGTTATCTACTTCGATGCATCAGAGAGCTTCCACTGCGATGCATCCGGTTCACTGCAGGATGACCTCAGATATGAGTGGGATCTCGGAGACGGTTCACGCCAGTTCCTTAAGAGCTTCGGTTACGTATATGATGAGCCCGGTGTGTACAAGGTGACACTTCACGTGAGTGCACCTGATCCAATAGATGAGGACAATGGTGTACTCGATGACTTCGCAACGGTCTATATAACCGTCAGTGCACGCGGTCAGCCATTGAAGGCAGATGCTCACCCAGAGGAGATATACGGTGACAGCGGAGATTACTACTATGGTGATGTCGGCGAGCCGATACAGTTCTACGGACTCGCAACCGGAGGAGTACCAGACTATACATTCGAGTGGGACTTCGGTGATGGAACAACCGCGGTTGGTCAGAACCCAATACATGCATACAGCGAAGTGGGCGTCTATACCGTTACACTGACCGTAACAGACAGCGAGGGTAACATTGCGACCGACACAGCCATAGCGGTAATCGGAACAACGGAAGAACAGCCTTCAGAGGGCGGAGTCAACATAAGTTGCATCAAGGGTGGCTTTGGCATAAAGGCAACGATAAACAACACGCTCGATGAGCCGATAGACTGGAGCATCGATGTCAACGTGAGCGGCTTCGGCTTCATATTCATAGGTGGTCACGCAAACGGAACAATACCAGCAGGAACTGAAGAAACGGTAAGCTCCGGACTGATCTTCGGTATAGGCAAGATAGACATAGTGGTAACCGCGGACGATGTAACGAAAGAGGCAACGGGCTTCCTGCTCGGTCCATTTGTACTGGGCGTAAAGGAGGCCTAAACTTTCCCCTCTTTCTTAATTTTTAGTACGGGGTGTTTCTGAAAAAAATTAATATAGAGTTTTCCTATAGATATAAGGATGAAGGACAAAGAGACACCGGACATAAAAGCTCTCGGTAAAAGGAGAAAACGGATTTTAAAAGTTCTTCTTATGGTATCATCCGCTTACATGCTTTTCTTTCTCTTCATGATTCTGACGATATATTATCTGGACATTGGCTATGATATAACCAGACTGCTCCAACTATCGATCTTGCAGATAGTCTCACTCGGCTGTGGGATGTACCTTCTCTTCATCTTAATCGCTCTGATGTTACACGCGAGCTACGTGAGAGGGAAGAGACGAATAGAAGAATCCATGAGGCCAAAACCCGTTTTCTACAGGGGAAAGAGATTATACACGTTCACTTATCCGCCGGGCGCACGCGGCGGCGTGTACGCAAAAACCCTGATGGATGTGGACGATAGAACGGCGATCCTCCTCCGGTATAGAATAGTGGGACCCGAAGAAATCTGGGAGGACTTACTTCCTTAATATACCAAAGGATGCGAGTTTCTCTGGTAGATACACGTCTGTAACATAGTCCAGACCATACTTTGCGAGAGCCTGCTGTTCCGATTTCTTGCCGAGTTTGAGCTGGAGTTTTATCTCATCCTTCCAGAAGGTCGTGTTAAATCTCGGGTCCGTGAGTTCGCTCTTCAGGGCTTTCACATCTTCATCCGTGAGTTTATCCGTTGGAAGCTCGTAGTTTACTATATCGGATGGAGTGACACCCAGAAACTGAGCAGACGGCGTGGCAAGATACTCGGAGATGTGTGCTGTTTTTATGGCGCCGTAGGCGACGCTTGCGTAAATTCTGTAACTCCAGGGGTCACAATCCGTGAACACAAAAACGGGGAGTTTTAACTCTTTATTCATCCTCTTTATAATCCTCCTCGTTGACCTCGCTGGCTGACCTTTCAGATGAACGAGTATCGCTCTGTGGGTCTCATCGAAACCATTCTCCACGAGTCTGTCGAACATACCCCCCGTCTCTATGGCGAGAATAAAATCGGCGTCGCATTTGACGAATCTTATCTTCTCCTTCTCGACGTTGTATGGTATCGAATAACCCGCATCCCCAACATCATCCTGGCAGTGAATTCTCCTCTTTTCTCCGCTTCTGGTCTTCTCTTCGATGACGATATTTCCTATTATTCTGGCTCCATCCTCTTCCGGTCTCAACCTGAAATCCTCCCTCAGACAACCAGTTATGGTCTCGAGATCCTCCGCCAGATTATCGGATTCCTGCTGTGAATTGAACTTCGCCAAGTCCCACCCCTCCGATATGTAGTAAAGCTCTCTCAATGTCGACGATTTGTTCTGTTCTATCATCGTTTTTATGAACTCGGCTACGTACATCGTTCTCAAAAGCATGTAAGCACCATCGAGCGTTTTTGCACTTCTGGATTTTCTGCTTTCCCCGTATTTCCACACATTCAGCTTTTTATCGAAAACTATATTTGACTTCGCTCTCGTGGGAAGAGTTATCTTTGGAATCTCGTTGTTCTGGAGATCGGTATAAACCTTCAGGGCTATCTCGTTCAGCTTCATCAGAGCTTCCCGACTGCTCATCTCATTCGCCCTCCCACTTATTGGCACCTATAACATACTCCGGCTTTATACCCTCAACATACAACTCATTTTCATCGAAGTCACCCTCTTTCAAGCCGGCGAGTTCAAAATAGATCTCGAACTTCTCCGTCGGCTGTATCGTGGGAAGACTCCACTTTATGTACTTGTCCGTGATTTTGACGGGCTTCGGATTTACGAAACCAACTATGGCTTCGCTCGGTTTCACGGCATACAGGTCAAATTTCAGTGGCCTTCTCTTGTAATTGACGACGGTGATCCTGATTTTGGTTATGCACCCATGCTCTTCCCTGCTGGAAAATTCATCGAGACTCTTCTGAATCCTCTTCACCCTTTCATACTCGATGTGGTCATCTATCCAGACCACATCCATTATCTTTGTGACGACGCTATCTATGTTTGGTACGGGTTTGTTCAGCATACTCGCCGATTTTCTCGCTATCTCCGGGAGTATTTTTGTTATAAGCAGAAACTTCTCCTTTGTCTTCTTTCTTTTCTCCTTCTTTGAAATGTGTTGTTGCATCTTTCTCGCACACTCTCTGAGCGCGAGCTTCACCTCATTTTCAATCTCCGGAATATCCGCTATTGCTTCCTTACTCTCGGAGGTAAAGGGAACGTGGGTTGAGGCAACGTGTATGAAGAAAATGGCGGGTCCGACGGGTATGCCTTTACCTCCCCTCTGCTCCAGTCCATACCTTCTCCAGTCGATGTTCGAGAGAGCGATGGTTGTCACACACTCACCCTGCTGATATAGTAGAGGAACCCTGTTTGCGAATCTCAGAATCTTCACGGGACTCTCTCTGTCGAGCTTTCCACCATACACGATACCAGCCTCAACCTGAAAAGGATGACCGGAATAAACAGATGGCGAACGCGTTGTTGCGACTATGAATTCGGGCGAAATCTCCCTTGTTTCGTGTTTGAGACTCCTTTTGATCAACAATTCCCCAATTGGAGAAAGGCAGTCCGTCGGCGGCGCCATGATTTTAACCTCTTTGAAAGCGTTGAGCAATCTCATCGCCTGTTCCCTCGTCAGTTCTTTTGGATTCATATCTGGGTCGAGACTCGCCTTTTCGCAAACCGCCATAGATGTTCTTTCTCCCATCGAGATAAATTCATTTTTCAGAAAATTCAGGAGTTTCTTTGTTTTTGTCTCTTTCAACATTTTGAGTAGCGTTCCCATTTCTATTCCGTGGGGGTGCGGTTTTTTCAATTCTACAGTGGGTTTTGGTAGCTCATCCGCAACCCTCTCAAAGACATGTCTCTCTCCGTTTGGCTCAATGAATTCTATTCTTGCGTGGGGATTCACTATCGAAGTATTCTGGAGATATTCATAGAGGTACTTTCTTCCTCTGCTGTAGTCTCCAACGAGATATATCTCTATGCGCGTTCCATGCTCCTTGTCCCAGTTTATTATATCCTTTCTTATGATCTCGGGAGAATTCCTGTGGGTGTCGATTCCTATCTCGAACAGATATGCGGGTCTGTCCGGTCCTATTTTTGAGATTATCCTCGCGTGCTTCCCTGTCGATAACTGTCCGTAAAGCACGACGGCAGATATTCCTATACCCTGCTGACCCCTGCTCTGTCTTATCGAGTGAAATCTTGAACCGTACAGGAGTTTACCAAATATTGGAGGTATCTGCTTCTCCACTATACCGGGACCGTTATCTTCCACGATCATCATCAACTCGTTTTCCCTTTCCCCTCTCCTTACCTCAACTACGATATCCGGAAGAATTCCCGCATCCTCACATGCGTCCAGAGAATTGTCCACCGCTTCTTTAACCGCCGTTACTATGGCTCTCGTTGGATTTCCAAATCCGAGAATGTGTTTGTTTCTCTCAAAGAATTCGGCAACGGATATCTCTCTCTGCTTTTTGGCGAGCTCATATGCTACCTCTCCCGCCAAAAGCAATACCCCCTTTCTCTACCCATCCCATCCACTTATGTATATGAAAAGCGATTATAAATTTAATCCCTGTCACGGCGATTCCATTTTTGGGATAAGGATTCAGAAAGGACAAAATATAAATAAGGGAAAAGAGATTAAGGTATTCGCCCACAAAATCGGATTTTGGGGAATCACTATGCGAGAAGAAAAAGTTAAGGAAACGGGAACCACAACACTGGGATTGGTCTGTAAGGATGGAGTGGTTTTAGCCACGGAAAGAAGAGCCACGATGGGCGGTATGATAGCCCACAAAACAACAAAAAAGCTATTCCAGATAGACGAGCACCTTGCATTAACAACAGCGGGACTGGTGGGAGACGTCCAGATTCTTGCGAGATATCTCAGAGCAGAGGCGAAACTTTACAGATTATCGACAGGGATACCTATGCCGGTGGAAGCGGCTGCCACTCTGATGGCAAACATTCTCAACAAGAATAAATTTACACCCTATTATGTACAGCTGATCATAGCGGGATATGATTTGGAAGGAGCGCATGTGTACTCTCTGGATGCGGCCGGCGGAGCAATACCGGATA
>CAYSPA010000072.1:0-1675 GCA_964432835.1 uncultured Thermoplasmatales archaeon
TCGTATATGGATATGTAACTGGTGAAACCATCCAGAGCATGTCCGAATAGCATGGAAAGGTTGAGAGGTTGTGAGAATATCCTCAGTTTCTCCACATAACATCCGAGCAAGTATGCAACTAGTGTTATCGCCACCGGAAAGATAAGACACACGGCAAATACATCCATTCTTACGAGACTCTCCTGTGCAACCAGATAGATGGCAATGAAACCC
Organism: uncultured Thermoplasmatales archaeon; assembly: GCA_964432835.1. Classification (GTDB taxonomy): domain Archaea; phylum Thermoplasmatota; class E2; order DHVEG-1; family B18-G2; genus B18-G2. The sequence continues at coordinate 214 of CAYSPA010000072.1, forward strand.
GATACAACAACCACAAGACCCGTGATGAATGGCAGAGAGAGCCTGTTGATATCACCTTTGGCCATAAACACAGAAAACACAATCACAACAATCAGCGCAAAGAGCAGAGGATTTACAGAATGTGTCATCATATCCCTGTACAGCAGCCAGAAAATTCCATAGAAAACAACGATGGCGCCGCCGTAGATTGCAACCACATATCTTCTTTTCCTTTCGAGGAGCCATCCGACCACAACAGAAATTATAGCGATAGCAGCTATCTGGACATAAATCAGTGGAGAGATGAAGAAGAAAGACAGAGGTATCCTGAAGAAATCCGCATCTTCAAGAACCCTGGAAACCGAGCCGTAGATGAAGAAGGGTAACAGGGATACGCACAGTTTCCAGTCCACATCTATCTTCAATCTGCGAAAGAGCCTGTAGATGTAGTAGATGGCTACTATAGCGATAATCCCGTAGGTTATCTCTGAGACGAGAGTGTATCCTTCATGCGCAACGATACCGTGATACTCTGCCACCCCTCCCTCGGCATCTGCCACGACCGGTCCCCAGTAGTATTTCCATATCCACCTGTCATAAATGACCGAGGGAAAAAGGAGATATGATATGAAAATGCCGGCAATGATAAAAATCACCACCAGAAGCACCATCACATCTCTCTTCATTTCCCTCTGCGAAAGGTAAAATAAATATATTAATCTCTCGTTTATTGCTGACGAAACATGGAAAGATTTCTAAAACTCAAGGAAATGGTATTCCCTAGGGATATCATAGTCGGTCACAACGCCATAGAGAAAATACCAGACCTGTGTGAAAGACTGTTTGAGGGAAAGGCTCTCGTTGTGGAAGGTAAGAAGACGAAGAAAATCGCCGGAGAGAAGGTCAAAAACCTCCTCAAGGGAGCGAAGTTTGATGTATCGGAAATAACGGTAACATCATCATCGAATAGAGAGGTGAGAAGAGTCCAGAGAACCATAGAGAAAGAGGGAATCAACTTCGTTGTCGGCGTCGGCGGCGGAAAAATCATAGACGTGTCCAAACTTTCATCGTTCAAATGTGGCGTCCCCTTTATAAGTGTACCCACGGCGGGAAGTCACGATGGAATAGCTTCTCCAATGGCATCGATAAAAGATAAAGACTCTCCAACATCCAAAAAGGCGGTTTCACCGATGGCGATAGTTGCCGATACCAATATAATAAAAAAAGCCCCTTACAGGATGCTCGCCTCCGGATGCGCCGACGTTATCTCGAATCTCTCCGCTCTGAAAGATTGGGAACTTGCGCACAGATTGAAAAACGAGGAATTCAGCTCCTATGCAGCTTCCCTCTCGAGAACGTCCGCAAAGCTGATAATGGAGAATGCGGACCTGATCAGAACATACACCGAAGAGGGGACTTGGCTGGCTGTCAAGGGGATGATCGTATCTGGAGTGGCTATGAGTGTAGCAGGTAGCTCAAGACC
>CAYSPA010000072.1:1775-5750 GCA_964432835.1 uncultured Thermoplasmatales archaeon
AAGGAGGCTGCCAAAAATATAGCCAAGAAAACAGGGGTGATTTGATGGCGATAGTAACTCTCATTGGGGAGAGGATGGCGAAAAAGGGGAATGAGTTCATCTATCTCGGGCCAAGCACGGATTGTAAAAACTGTAAACTGAAAACCGTCTGTTTTAACCTCAAGAAATATAAGAGATACAGAATAATTGGCATAAGAAACAAAAGACATAGTTGCAATCAGCATGACGGCGGCGTGAGGGTTGTTGAAGTGGAAGAGTTACCCACGATTGCGGTGGTGGACAAGAAAGTTAGGGTTGGAGAGAAACTAAAGATATCTCCCATAGAGTGCAGAAGGCTGGACTGTGAAAATTTCGACATCTGCCTTAACTTTACGGTCGACCCACAGAAGGAATACAGGGTATCAAAAATACTCGGAAAATTGAACTGCAAGATGGGAAAGGAACCCGTAAAAGTCGAACTCGAGGAGATCTAATGACAAACCACATTGTATATCAAGCCATTTTCTCCTTTTAATCCCTCAATCGTCCCCTCCGGATCCTCGACCATCTCCTTCCATCCCCTGATACCATCTATCTCGCTCACGTCTGCATATCCCATGCATATTACAGAAATACCTGATTTGCTGCAACTCCACACCTCCCCTATAAACCTGTATTCGTGCCCATCCTTTTCTCCAGTATAAACTACGAAAACGGTTTCGTGCCCTTCACATGTTTCTCTCTTTCCATTGATTCTGCTGCTGTAATTCATGTTTATACCGTACTTGACCGCCTGATTCAAGATATCTGCATCAACCTTTTCCAGAAGTTTCTCTTTGTCATGCAGGATTATAAATCTCAACGAAGTTACGCTTAGATAGGCAGTATCTCCCTTCCGGTAAACCTTCGTTGACCATTTCTCCATTCCGAGAAGACCCGAACCCTTCTCCTCATCCTCAAAGTCCTCGTACCATCCGTCTGTGAGGAGATCCCGGGGTACGTACGCCTCTCTAAGAGAAAGACAGCCGGATTGCACGATGGAAAGCAAAAGGAGAAGAAAAACCAGAAAGGGGTGAAATTCTTTCATTTCTTTACTGCCTTTTTGAGTATATCTGCTTTATCTATCCTCTCCCAAGTGAAATCGGGATCATTTCTTCCAAAGTGTCCGTACGCCGCCGTTTTTCTGTAGATGGGTCTTCTCAGATCGAGCGCCTTAATTATTTGAGCTGGCTTTAACGGGAAGTAATGTTTTATGAGTTCCTCTATTTTCTCCAGGGGTATCTTGTTCGTTCCAAAGCATTCAACATCTATGGATATCGGCTCGGGAACCCCTATTGCGTAGGATAGACTGATTTCGCATTTATCCGCTATACCGGAGGCAACTATGTTCTTTGCGATGTATCTCGCCACGTAGGCACCGCTTCTGTCAACCTTTGTTGGATCTTTTCCGGAAAATGCGCCGCCGCCGTGCCTTGCCACACCACCGTAAGTATCAACCATGATCTTTCTTCCCGTTAAACCCGCATCGGCATAGGGCCCTCCTCTAACGAAAGAACCCGTCGGATTTACAAATATCTTCGTATCGTCGTCCATCCATTCCTTGCATGTGGGTTTGATAACTTCCTCCATGATGTCTCTTTCCAGTTTTTCTCTGGATACACCGGGGTCATGCTGTGTCGAGACAACGATCGCATAAGCTCTCACTGGTTTTCCGTCCTCATACTCTATCGAAACCTGTGATTTTCCATCGGGTCTGAGGTACGGTATCTTCCCCTCCTTTCTGACCATCGCCAGTCTTCTTGCCAGTTTGTGTGCAAGGGATATCGGAAGGGGCATGAGTTCTTTGGTCTCTCTGCACGCGAATCCATACATCATTCCCTGATCCCCGGCTCCAAGCTCCTCATCGTTGAGCAAAACACCTCTTGAGATATCCGGGCTCTGCTCGGTTATCTGAACCCATACCGAACAGGTCTCCCAGTCTATCCCATACTCTGCTCTTGTATAGCCAATCTCCTTTATAGTTTCTCTAACAACGTGGGGAACATCCACGTATCCTTCGGTGGTCATCTCGCCAAAAACCATGACCCCTCCGTTCTTGGTTGCAGTTTCTATCGCAACCCTTGAGTATCTATCCTGCCTGAGAGCATCATCGAGAATAGCATCCGATATCTGGTCACACATCTTGTCCGGATGTCCCTCAGTTACGGATTCTGATGTTATTATCCTTCCCATCTTGACCACCCGAAATAGCTTTGCTGGAGGAAAGATGAAATTACTTAATAATCTTTTCTTAGCATCTGGGAGTTTCTATGAATAAGGGCGAAAACCTGGTGAAAAATGATTTAAAATGCCGTTATTTTTTTGGAATATGTGGAGTTGAGGTTGTACGGAATAAAGTTGGGGGAAATTGAGAGAGGTGTTGACCTACCAAGCACTATATGCGAAACTGCCGACAGGGATATAGGTGGTTTGAAAGACGGAGATATAATTGTAATAGCATCCAAGGTCATATCGAAAGCAAAAGGATACACCATTTCAAAACCCGATCTCTCGACAAAAGCAAAGATACTCTCTCTGATATCGGGAAAACCACCTCAACTTGCTGAAGCCATAATAAGGAACTCAAAGAGGATTTTTGCCGTAATCCCTATAAGAGATATACTCAGAGACAGTAACTTTCCCAGGGATTTCACGGACAACCCGGATGAGGCGCTCAGGCTTTTGAATATGGAGGGAAGCATCTTGCTGACAGAAACTCCGGACGGGCGCCTGGCGGCGGATGCCGGCATAGATATGTCAAACGCACCCGATGATATCCTCACATACCCACCGCATGACCCGGATATGGAGGCGGCAGAAATAAGGAGGAGGATAAAAGAGGAAAGGGGGATCGATGTCGCGGTCATTATCTCAGATACCGAAATCAACCTCTTCAGATATGGGTCAATTGATATCGCTATAGGTTGTAGCGGTATAGACCCGGTAAAGAGAGGTTTTGCATCCCCAGATAGATACGGAAAGAGAAAATTTGGGGGCGTCGATATAGTGGCAGACGAGATAGCATCGGCTGCAGCACTTCTCATGGGTCAGTCCTCGGAGGGTGTACCCGTGGTTGTTGTGAGAGGTCTGAGTTACAATAGAAGCGAGGAGGGAATAAAACACATCGTGATTGAGAGGAGGTTGATGGTGAAAGGTTTTATTCTTACTCTTTTAAAATCTACACTCTCTCGACTGTGTGGCATCTGAATCAAATTTGCCGAACGAAGTTTATCCATCAGTTGAAGAAGTATCTCCGCCCTTCTTTCTGCCTATGAGGATGTAGATTAGGAATCCTATCAACCCAAGAAGGAGAACTATCAGTAACCATATGGCAGCATCTCTATCATCTCTGTTCAATGCATCGGTATAAACCCAGTATGCCAGGATTATCCGTATAAGTAGGGGTATAAGCAGAAACAGCCACAGCATTCCGGCCGTGAAGAACCACATCTCCGGATACCATATCATGCCGAGGAATTTTCCACCATTTTCCGTGACACCGATGTACATATACATTCCTGGAAGTGCAGACATGCATGCTGCACTGGATATCGGCGTAACGATAAGAGGCGTGTGTAACAGAGGCATCATTAACTTTATGGTTACACCCTTTCCGTTTCCATGTCAGAATGCTATTTAAAACTTTTGACCGGATTTTGACGCTGTCAACTTTTTCACCTCCAGCATAGATTGTAGATGGTACACCATGCTATTATCCAAGTTTTGATACCCTCCAGTGAGCCGTGATGCTTTCGGGTGCAAAGGAGAGCATCAAAATGAGAAAAGAAGGGAGGGATTCAGTCCGGATAAAATCCCGAAAACGATGCTCCCACCCATGGATCATCCCTGCTTCCCCAGTTTACGTGATGTTTCCTATCCTTGAGACCAAAATTTTTTATCGATTCAAGTCATAATAATTCAGTGATGATGAGAATTGCTTCGATTTTCATCGTTGTT
>CAYSPA010000073.1:0-1519 GCA_964432835.1 uncultured Thermoplasmatales archaeon
GGAATATCGAAATTCGCATAGCCCGACTCATTCGTTATCGCATGCAAAGAGATTATCTCTCCACCCTCGATATAAACATCCACATTACTTATTCCCTTTCCACAGCAACCCACAAACACTCTGAACTTTTCACCTTCGATAGCAAAGGGTTCCGCTTCCAATTCTTGCCCAAATTCCAGATTCTGGGACCTGGTCATCTGGACACAGGTAAGAACGAGAAGCAAAAGGATTGTCGAGGTCAGCGTTTTCCTCCTCACCACCCTGTGGAGAGTTTTGATGTCTATATATCTTTTGCGTATCCTTTTTATCAAAATTGTGCATGCTTTAACTGTGCAAACTTGGAGATTGATAGATACTGATCTCGCTCATCCTTACTACGTTACAGCTGCAGATGATGCCATCTCTCGGGCAATATCCGAGGGTAAAGTTCCAGACACCTTGCATTTCTATCGAAGGCATCCGCCAGGCGTATCGGTTGGAAGGATGCAGAGTGTGAAGGATATTGATCTCGAGGAATGCAGGAAGAGAGGTATAGTGATCGTTAGAAGGAGGAGTGGTGGAGGAACGATATACACTGATGAGGGTTGTCTGATTTATGCCCTGATTTTCAGATCAGATACCATGAATCCAGAGAAGATATTTGGGATGGTTTGCAACTCTATAAGAATCGCTCTCGAAGAATTTGGTTTCAATGCGGAATACAAGAAGCCGAACGATATACTGGTGAATGGTAGAAAGGTCTCCGGCTCCGCCCTGCTCGTGAGAGGGAATGTTGTTCTGATCCATGGAACCGTTATAGTGAGCAGTGATCTCGATGTTATGAAGAAGGTTCTTATAAAGAGGAAGGAGATTGAGGTGACGAGTCTGGAAAGAGAGGGAAAGAAAGTTGATTTCAAAGAGTTGAAAGAGATGCTGATCAAGAGGTTTGGAGAAAGTATGGATGCAGAGTTCGTGAGAGGTGAGTTGAGCGATTATGAGAAGGAACTTGTAGAGAGATTGATGAAGGAGAGGTATGGCAGGGATGAGTGGAATTTCATGCGATGATGTTGCCTTAAGCTCATACAACCAGAGAGTCCACTTTCCGTGGGGAAAGGATATCATAATCTACGACTCCACGCTGAGAGATGGAGAGCAGATGCCCGGAATAGCTTTCACTCCGGAGCAGAAACTGGATATAGCGATACTCCTCGATGAGATCGGGATAAAGGAGATAGAGGCGGGATTTCCAGCGATATCTGAAAGAGAGCTCAAAACCGTCAAGACCATAGCACGGCAAGGTTTGAATGCAAGAATCCTCGCTCTCTCAAGATTAAAAAAAGAAGACATCGACGCTGCGATAAAGGCGGATGTTGATGTAATACTTCTTTTTATTGCATCCTCTCCCATTCACCTCAAGTACAAACTCAACATGACCATCGATGAGATTGTGAGGAAAATCGAAGAATCCATCGATTACGTCAAGGCGCATGGCGTAACTCCAAGTTTCAGCACCGAGGATAGCACGAGAACACCCATGGAT
>CAYSPA010000073.1:1619-5710 GCA_964432835.1 uncultured Thermoplasmatales archaeon
GGTAACGTTCCTCTCGAGCAGATAGTCATGGCCCTCCAGTACCTTTATGGCATAGATTTAGGGATAGACACGACTCGACTGAAAGAACTTTCTGAGATGGTATCAAAATACGCTCGCGTTGATGTTCCTCTCACCCATCCATTTGTCGGAGAGAATGTATTCTCCCACGAATCTGGTATTCATGTCGCTGCTGTCATGAGAAATCCGAGAACCTATGAGCCCATAGATCCAAGAATCGTCGGGAACAGGAGGAGAATCATCATAGGGAAGCACAGCGGGAGGCATGTTATAGAGGCAAAACTCAGGGAACTGGGAATAGAGATGGATGAAGACGAGATCAACATGCTTATTGATAGGGTTAAACTCGAGGGCGAGAAGAAAGGAAAACTCTCTGATGATGATCTCATAAGAATGGCTATGGAGGTGAAAAAAGTATATGAGTAAAACCTTCAAAGCATACTACGTCTGGCCGAGATTTCCATCCCTCTCATTATCGGGTACAGCATGCTCTCTGCACTGTAAGCACTGCAACAGAGTTTATCTAAGAGATATGATTGACGTCTCTTCTCCAGAAAAACTTCTATCAACCTGCAAAAGATTGAAGGAGCAGGGCGCCGTCGGCGTGTTGCTGAGCGGAGGATGCAAAAAGAATGGAGAGATGATAAATCTCAGAGGATTTCTTCCAGCGATAAAAAGGGTGAAGGAAGAGACCGATCTCATCATAAAACTTCACACGGGAATTGTCGATAGAGAACTTGCCGAGGGCATAGCAAGTGCAGAAGTAGATATCGCTTCGGTTGAGGTTGTTGGCTCTGATAGGGCTATAAAGGATGTTTTTGGAATGAATTTGAAGGTTGATGTTTATAGGAGAACCCTTGAGAATCTGAGAGATGCCGGAGTTAAACATATCGTTCCGCATGTATGCATAGGTCTGAATGCGGGGAAGATAGATGGGGAGTTTGAAGCCATAGATATTATCAAAGATACGGTAAAACCTTCTGTATTTGTACTCATCGCTCTCAAGCCGACAAAAGGTACAGAATTTGAGAGAGCAAAAATTCCCGATCCAGAGGATGTTTACAGGATTGTGAGATATGCAAAGGAAAGTTTTCCCGATGTAGAGATCTCTCTTGGATGCATGAGACCAAGAGCAGAGGGCAGAATCGAGATAGAAAGGAAAGCTCTTATGGCAGGAGCCACAAGAATGGAGATCCCTTCAAAGGAAACCCTGAAACTCGCTGAAAGTATGGGTTACAGGATAAAGAGGATAGACGCCTGCTGCGCCTTACCGGAGGAGTATGAGGAGAGGGTTACTCAGTCGGTTTAGACTTCTTGTTTCAGGATATCTAACAACCTTTTCTTCAGGCAAGGGATATCTTTTAATGCAGTATCCCACACAGCCCCCAAATCTACACCGAAATAGCCATGTATCAGTTTGTCTCTCATTCCCGCTATCTGTCTCCACGGTATGTCTGGATATTTCTTTCGAAACTCCGCTGAAATATTTTTGGCTGCTTCACCTATTATCTCAATTTCCCTTATAACAGCATCCTGAAGCATACGGTCGTTCGCAAAATCTTCGTAGCTTTTATCTTGGATATAACTTTCGATGAGCCCGATCGCATCTAGCATATGTCTTATGTAAACGGTGTCATCTCTTTTCAACAGAACACCACCTTGGATTCCTTCTTTATCCTTCCTATGAGGTATGGACTGATGCTTTTCTCTGTGAGTAGATCGACTTTCCTGCCGAGTTTGTCCTCTATCTCCTGTTCTATCCCCACGAGTTCAAGCAGACTCTTCCTTTTCTTGAATTCAACAATTACGTCAATGTCACTTTCTTGAGTTGCTTCACCTCTAGCAAATGATCCGAATATCTCTATTCTCTTCGCTCCGTGCTTCTTCAAAATATTAACCAGATCTTTTATCGCTTTATCTGTGTTTTTCATTTCCTCCATGCTATCGATCCAAAGAACAAATGAACTATTATACGTTTCGATATCCATAATGAGAGTTATCGGCATTTAGAAATGATTTTTTCCATCCATTCAACAACAACCGCCTTCACATCATCAAAATCCGGAACCTCTGGTACAAGGTATCTGAGTTCATTCCACCATAATTTTCTTTTCCTCTCGATGGATGTTACAAATTTATCATACTCGAATCTCATGTCATAGTACCGGAGTTTCTCTTCTATCATTTTGATATCGGTTTTGATCCTCTTCTCTACGAGGAAGTAAAGGTCGTAGAGATCTCTGCTTCTTTCCCTTGTGAGTATCGCTCTGACCTTCTCAGCCATGATCTCTGATGGATCCATCATGCATACCATGTACGCAGGTAAATCTCTATACACTGGCGTAATTCTCGTCTTTCTGGGTGGAAGAATCGTTTTTTCTCTCTTGCTTACCTCTATTCTAACATAAACTGCACTCTTTTCTCTCCCATCATAAAGTGGTCCCTTTACCTTTATCCTTGATGAGATGGAAGTTTCATCCTCTTTCATTCTTTCCAGAGATGTTTCAAATCCGAAGAGATTCATGCTACCAGTGATTTCTTCCATCACACTCTCGATGTTCATAGGCCTGAAAAGAGAAAAATCCAGATCTTCGCTGAAGCGATCCAAACCATAACACTTCTGGAGAGCGGTGCCTCCTTTAAAAACGAGTTCATCTCCAACTCTTCTGTATATGCTCAGAAGAAGTATATGTTGAAGATAATCTCTCTCCACCTGACTCAAACTAAATCTCATCAGACGAGCATACTCGGTGAGATCTTCTCTTGTCAGCATTCCAACACCTCATTTAATCTCAGTGCCCACTTTCTGTTGGTTTCTCCGGCTGGCGGAAGCAAGGGATTTAGAAGATCATATTTCCTGTTTATGTACTTCTTCACTTCATCGTAAATATCTATATTCTTCAACTCTAGGAGATAACCCAGTCTTTTGAGCGTTACGATGGAATTCATTTTCAGTGCGTATCTCAGCAATTTGTCAACATCTGCTACATCCAGCGCCTCCATCAATTCACCGAGGGGACAGTACCTGGGCATGAAAAGAGCATCTACAATAATTTTCTCAACTTCACCTATAAAGGCATATCCATTTCCAATTTTCTCCCTCCTGTAGCCGAATATTCTCTTCCTATCAAACCTTACGAATGATATCTTTTCCCCTTTGAATGATATACCTTTTTTCGATTTTCCAGCAACTACCTGAATCGATGTTGGAATCTGTGCAGTCAGGCGATGATAACTCAGCGCGGAAAGGAAAGAGACATAGGATGGAAAGGTTACATTTGTGGCCACCACCAGAGAATCGGTGTCTGGAAGGGCAAACTTCCCTCTTTCGATCCTTACTATAATCCCCCTCTTTACCAGTCGATTTGCATACAGTGCAGCATATCTTTTTCCTTTCCCGATAATTCTGGATATGTCTGATAAGGTGAAAACACCCAGACCTAGGGATTTTATTTCCTCAATGAACTCTCTTTCTCTCACTATCATTTATTTAGTTATTCGCTTCTAATAAAACTTTCGTCATCACAACATTATCATTTTTGATAATCTTAAACAAACAAAAGTTGAAGATGTATGCTGGCGCTCACCTTATAATCGAGATTTAATTCACTCCCTCGCAGACAAGATTTTTTCAAATAAAAGGAAACTTATTTATAAATAAGTTCCCTTTATTTTTGATAAACGGAAAACTTTTTCCAGTTAGGGAACGTTTCTCCTCATTGAAACTTTTTTGATAATCTTAAACAAAAAAGTTGAAGAGAGGTGTGTCTGTAGTCTGGAATTCACTCTACGATCTGCGGATATCCACCTATCTTTAAACTCGGGTCTCCAAGCAGAATCCACTGCTCCACCGTCTTTATGTGCCCTGCTCCAAAATCGCGCATGTCGAAATTGTTAATGTAACTTGTGATCGCCTGTTCGTGAGCAAGACCGAGGATGTCTATGTTCTCTTCTCCATACTGTCTGAAGAATTCTATGGTTATCCAGGCATCTCCCCCTCCAACTGTACACTCCTTTCCTGGTATTCCATATCCCAGGCCCGTGTTGCCTATCGCTGCAATTGCTCCTCCATG
>CAYSPA010000074.1:0-5645 GCA_964432835.1 uncultured Thermoplasmatales archaeon
TGCTGTGCCAATCGCTATCACGAGTGCAGATATCACTGCAATAGCTATGATCATCGATACATCTATCGGCTTCTTGGCATGCGGATACACGCTCGCTCCAAATAGATAATGTCCATCCACGTAGAGATCTTTCTCTCCATCCCATCTCAATGGCTTCACATCTTCTCTCTCCCAGTGATTTGCCGAGCTGTACGCTGTACTTGGAACCAACACCCTCAGATCTGGATCACCGAACAGTTCTACGTTCTCGAACTTATCCCACCACCAGTGATGAACCAGAACCTCCGGACCAGTTGCTCTCATTCCCCTTTCATAAGCCTGCCCTATGGTATCCCCCAATGCTATGCGCTTCACGAACATTTGTATCCATACCGCACACCAATCTGTGGTTGTCCATGGATCCATGATCTGGAACGAAGAACCGTGTCTCATCCAGGTCAGATGCAGGAGGGTGCCTGCAGGCAGACAGGAGGTTGATGGTATGCCACAGGAATGCAGGTTCTCTAAGTGATCATCGAATTTGTAACCCGTATTCATCCAATTATCCACGGTGGGTGTCCCACTTACACTTGAAAGGAGTACTTTACCGTCATGGTATGTAATTATCGGTAGACCTTCAGACCAGGCTTTAAAGGGATGTAGCAATCTATCTCTGTGGATCATGAACCCATTTATTGCCCACACTTCAAATACCGTGGACAATCCCGGTATCGAGCTTATTATCCTCGATATAAGAGTTCTCTGGAAGTTCGAAACAGCAGCGTCAGGATTTTCGGTACAGCCTTTCTCAGGGAAGGGATTGAACTTGATGAGGGGTTTCGAGAATCTCATCAACTTCTCATTACCGGGTAAAGTTCCCGCATAGAACATGAGCCATCTTGGATATAACCAGAAGTGCCTGAAGATAACAACCTCGTACTCTCTCCAAGGATTCGGCTCCCTCACATATGGACTTCTTGGATCCCACATTGCTATCTTTCCACCATGCTTAAAGTCTCCATGATTGTTAACTATCCATAGGATAACGCCTCTGTTGAGATCCTCAACCACCGCAGAGAAGTTGGTTGAGAATACCGGACTGTAACCAGCCCTCTTGGCATAGACGGGTATAACCTCTGATTCGCTAAGATCCGGATAATAGGCTCCCTTCTTTCCGTGGCAGATATCTTGATCTATTCGATCTGGAGATGGTGTGAAATAAGGAACTATACCATCGGCTCTTGTATACCTGAAATTCCAGTGTTTCCATGCGATCTCATTGTATCTATACATGTATGTTCCCAAGGAGTTAAGAACCGGATAAACAAATCTTTCTTCCTGGGAAGGTTTGATTATGACGAGAGTAGATCCATACGGCTTTCTCAATCTTCCACCTATTGGCTTGCTTATGCTTTTGCTCCCATTGATGAGCTTAATCCCGTTTGGATCGGTAGCTGGATTGACGAATATCAGAGCTGGGTAGAATACGTCTCTACAGATAGCATAAGAACAGTCAACCGGAGATCCCCAGAATCTTCCCGGATATGCAGCCCCGGTAAAGGATCTGTCCCAGGGTATACCTATATCGTACTGATCCGCAACGGTAATTATAGTTTCTCTAAGTTGATCATCACCCTCCTCCAACTTCCCTAGACTACATCTCTCTAGGAATCTATAGACTTCCTTTCCAGATGTATACATGCTTCCAGATGATGGGTGGTGTTCGAGTCTCTCTGAAGAGTATCTCTTCCAGAACTCAGTATGGTAGACAACGGCTTGCGATAACTCTGGATGCTCATCAACTATAAGCACGGGAACTCCATGATGAGCAGCTATGTAGCTTGCGGGTCCAACGAAGAGAGCGCCTTTGAACTCTCCAGCTGGTCTAAGTTCTTCAGCATACCAGTAGCTCCAAGGATCTATGGTGGTAAAGATGATGGTATCTTCGTTTGACATCTTCTTTATATCTCTGTAGAGCTCTTCCGCAACCCTGTATTCTTTTACGATTTTTCTCCCGAGTTCACTCCTTACATCACTCCTAAGATACCCACCTATGTTGATTATGTAGACCTCCTCGACACCCAGTTTATCAAGGGCTTTCTTGGTTTGTGAAGGTATACTGTCTGGAGCTATGTAAAGCAGAGGTACATTGAGCATGCTGGCGAGGATTGCGCCGTTCGAAGCCGACGCAAAGCTGTCTCCTTCCTCCCTAGGTATCTTCTGGTGCCATCTGTACTCGAATTCTATGTCTATAGGATGAGTTACATTGTCCAGAGAGAAAACGCATATCGTGTAGTTCTCTCCCTCCCTGCACTCGCCAAGTTGATCAAGATGGATAGTTTCTTCGCTTTTCCTTTCTACCTTCCCCTCTATTATCTCTTCTACCGGTATGCTTGAACATATCTCTGTACCAGCTGGATCTATGACAGTAAAACCTAACCTTATGTTTGGATCATTCCATCTTAGGGTGAAGTTTATGTCTCTACAACCGAACGGAGTTGCCGGTATTTTGAAGGTAAAGCCTGGGTATAGATAGATATCTACATTCCCTTCATTTTTGATTGTTTTTGCAAGTTCTTTAAGGCTCAGGGGAAGAAATCTCTCTCTAGCTTCATTTTTCTTGCCGGTGAAATCGAAAAGAGGGCCTTTTCTTGCTACCGCCGTCACACTAACCTGCCATTTTCCGTGATGATGTATAAATGATGCGAGCACCTCCTTGTAGCCAAGCCATTCCGCATGATCCCTGTAATCATGAATGGTACAGTCGAGCATCCCAACGCTCAGATCGTGGAGTTGAAGGTCGTAATCCAGTTTAACGGGCCAGCTCAGTTTAGCGACAATATACTTGTAAGTTTCATCCTTTATGTCAAAGGTTCTGTAGGTGGATCCGGCGCCTATGGATGGTAACTCTATACTGAAAGACATATGGTTGATGGAAGCGGGTCGGAAAACTTCCAAGAGTTTTCCCTCTTCAATAATATCCACTTTCCTTGGGTTATTCTCGATCACGGCAACGACGGCTTCGTCTGAATAACTCCAGTCATGCAAGGCTATCTTTGCAGCTATTTCATATGGATCGTCTCCTTCTATTTCAACGATATCCTTGGCTGGCCATTGCTTCACTTTACTTTCATCAACATTTATCAGAACCATCTGATCCAATCTACCATTACAATAGCTCATCCAGTCTTCCATGAAGTAATCTATTCCCTTTCTTGCATCGAGGGTTCTTTCCTTGTCATTCTTCACCGGATAGGGGTCCTGGTAGAAGAGCAGAGGATGCGAGAACAATCTATCCTTCTCTCTGTCATAGAAAACGGCGGTTGGTATCGCGGAGAGATAAGCGTAGTCATCGAGATAGCTGTTTTCATCAAAATTTACGAACGTCACCTTTTTTAAAGGAACGACGGGTGCCCATGATACACCTTTCTTGTAACCCACGTAAAATTCTTCCACATTCGTTTTTGCTATGGCATGGAAGGGGCTAATGCTCACCAACATAACGATTACTCCCACATACAGCAGATGCCAACGTCTCATCGCAACCCCCCAATATCGCTCTCTCGTTATCTCATTTGTATTATAAAAATATTTGTGGAAAATTGAAAACGGGTCTACCGGGATTCGAACCCGGGTCTGAGGCTCCGGAAGCCCCCGTGATATCCTGGCTACACCATAGACCCTGATACTAATTAGTGGTAGTTAAGTCTAAAAATCTATCGGAACTATTTGAGTATCGCTCTTCCAGAAACTCTTTCCATCATTTGCTTTCTTGGGTCTTCTTGAACTCGGTGTATCCACATCTTCCACAGCTATATCTGTCTTTGTGCTCCGCGAGAAATACTCCCTCTCCACATCTTGGACAGAATCTCCTCAGCCGTACGAGTTTGTCTCCCTCTATCTTATAGTACTTATGAACCGCCACCCTCTTCACCCTCTTTTACATCTTCACTTTTTGCCTCTCCTTCTTCACTCTCTGCCGTCCCTTCAACCTCCGCCTCTTTCTCCTTCTTTTCCTCCTCTTTCTTCTCTTCCTTCTTCTTGACACCGAAATTGTTCCTCTTCAGCACATAATCCGGCTCCACTTTTTTGCCGTCTTCCACACTCTTGTATATCTTGGCATATCCAGAACTCATCGCTATGCCGAAGTGCGGTCTTATGTAATCGATGATTATCAAATCCTTATTGACCTTGAACTCCTCCGCAAGGTCGTTCTTCACCAGTTCCCTTTCTGGCGTCTTTTCACCTTCGTGTTTGATTCTGAATCTCACCTCGATTCTGTTCAGGAGGGGATTTTCCCTCTTTTCAAGTATCTCCAGCTCCATGCCTTCTACACCTCTCTAACACATTCCTTACAAGTTCCCTTTCTTTCTCTGTTACGTCTATGAGAACTATTCCTTTATCCAGCAATCCATATATTATGGTTACGCCCTCCGGCGCCAGCAGGATGGCGGGCAGAGAAGATAGATCCTCCTCGCCCTCCACAACGATCAGCACTTTCTTTCTCTCTGATACGGAATAGCTCCTCTTTATAGAATTGATCAGATCTGCCGTGATGGTTGAAGGCGGATTCTTCGCACGTATCCTTTCATCTCCAAAGGATTCTATGATTCTCTTCATACGATGATCGATGTCCTTTCTTCTGTGTCTGAAATCAACTATGGCGATATCTGGGAAAAATCCATTTTTTAGCAGAGTGTATGTTACCATATCACCAATGGAAACGACAAACTTTCTGTTCTTCAATTCTTCAAAAAGTTCCTTCTCATCCCTTATCAGTTTGCCTATAATTTTTCTGAACTCTTCTCTGAGGAATTCATCTATGATGTACATCTATCTTACCCGAAGGGCGTACTCTCCGGCTTTTGTCACGCTCATTTTCTGAGCTATGAGAGATCTCGTCGGATCGAAAATCACCACGTACCCCTTCCATTTCTTTGACGTTGGTGCGCCACAGATGGGACATTTATCCTTATCTGTTACGATGTGACACACCTTACATGCGTACATTGTTTTCATTTCTTCTTCACCTCGCTTTCGCTTTCCTTCTTTTCCTTTTTTCTATCTTCTTCTATCCACTCATGCGCCCCAAGACCCGGCTGGCGCATGGTCAGACCTATCTTACTCTCTCTGGGAGACAGCTCGTTTATGCTTACAGCAACTATCCTCGCTCTCACCTTACTTCCAACCGTGAGCACCCGTTTTGTCTCCTTTCCCATCAATCTTTCGTTATCCACATCCACCTCTATATAGTCATTCATTATCTGACTCATGTGTATCAGAGCATCGAGAGGTCCTATATGACAGAATGCGCCGAACTCGACTATCTCGCAAACTATACCATCTACAACCTCTTGGAGAACCGGCATGAAAACGAGGGCATCAAACCTCACCTTCTGGTAGATGGCGCCATCCCCATGTACTATTACGCCTTCGCCAACCGGTTTGATATTATCCGTTACAACGATTACTCCGTGATCTTTCTTGTATTTACCTTCAAAGGTCTTATGGACCATGTCCTCTATGACCTCCTGCATATCGTCCGCGAATAGTTTCGGAGGTATTCTTATCGTATCTTCGATGCTCACTATCTTGTACACACTATTCCTCCCTTCTGACCGAAGGTGGTTAAAGAATATCCATTTATAATTCTTTTTCCACTTTCG
>CAYSPA010000075.1:0-5635 GCA_964432835.1 uncultured Thermoplasmatales archaeon
GATGCGACGGTCACGGTTATGAGAATCAGCGCAACCAGTGCGTAAATTCCCGTTTTTTCCAGGTGCATGCATGGGTTAACCGTTACACCATATATAAGTATTGTTTTTCACGGGAAGGCACCACCAATCCTCCAGGTCAAATTCAATTGATGGGAATGTATCCGGACTGTAAACTTTTTATTATACGATCTATTCTTAATGATGGGATGCACGGCGAGAATCATTATTCAAGGGTAGAAGATTTGATCTCAAAGGAAGATTTTCACAGAGCTGTGGAAGGGCTTGACAGAGAGTTTGGGGGTCTTCTGGAGAGGGATGTCCTGGAATACATCGTGGTGGATGAGATCGGAAGGAACAGGAGTTTCATCACACCGATATCTGAATTAAGAGCGGGCAAAAGCTGTACAATTTTCGGAAAAGTGATGGAAAAGACAAAGGGGAAGAAAGGACAGTTTATACTGTCAGATAATACATCATCATGCTGGCTCACCCTCGGGGATTCTCAATTGGATGTATTTGACAGGGTAGATGTTGGCGATATCCTGAAGGTTATCAACGGATTTGCGAGAGAATATAACGGATGGATGGAAGTCAATGTGGGAAGGTGGAGTCATATAGAGATAAATCCCGAGGATGCGCCCTCCATAGATATAAAACCGGTCACCGGTAAAGTCATCGACATCGGAGATACAGAGGTTGTGTTCAATGATGATGGAGATGTACTTTTCTCAAGAAGGGTGATGCTTCGCACCGATTCCCGTACAATCCCGGTGACTATATGGAATGAACACATCAAATCCTTTAAGAATTTCAAGAGAGGGGATATCATGACGATCATTGAACCCGTAAAGAGA
Source organism: uncultured Thermoplasmatales archaeon (assembly GCA_964432835.1). Taxonomy (GTDB): domain Archaea; phylum Thermoplasmatota; class E2; order DHVEG-1; family B18-G2; genus B18-G2. Next base: position 855 of record CAYSPA010000075.1, read on the forward strand.
GTGAAGGGGAAGAGATTGGTGGAAGTGGAGGTGAGATCGATCTCTCGAATTTTCCGCTCGAGGGGATAAATGGGTCGAATTCATCGGATTTTTTCGATACTTCTCTCTATCTTTCCGATAATTCTACGGGTTGGGAAGGGTACTGTATACATACCATCGACCTTCATGACAAAACCGTGCATTTCCAGCTTCTCGAGTAACCCGTTGATATTCCCGGGTTTTGAGTCATAATTTTCGCAGACCCTGATGTAGGTTGATTTTATATCGTCAGAGGTCGCATAAGCCCTGTCTTTACAGCACATGGATACCGCAAGGAGCGCGATGAGATGTTCTTCGTCCATAATTTTCATCTCGTCCATCCACACGTCCATGTTTGCCTCTCTCACATCCTCGGGTTCTATGTGATCCCGCCCTTCGCCCTCCGCTATCATGGCGGAGTTTCTCAATAATTCCATACCCGTTCTCATGTGACCCTCGCTGTGAAGGGCGATATCAGCTATGAGACCGATGACATCCTCACTGAAGCTTCCATCATATAACGCTTCGGATGCCCTGTAGTTCAGTATCTCCACCATCTCCTCCTTTCCATATTTTTCGAGGTGTATTATCGATTTTCCAGCGAATGTGCTCCACACAGCGGCGTCGCCCACCACCTGTCTGAGAATATCTGCATCCCTCGTTATGGCAATGTATTTTACTCTCTTTCCAGTTTCAGCCCTCCTCGATAAGGTGTAGAGGAAGTGGGGCAAATCGTCCGCGGATATGCCCTCTATTTCATCCAGTATGATGAACGAGTTTTGCGGTATCTCTTCCCAGAGTCTCCTCGACGAGAGGCCCGCCGGATTGAAACGAGGCTTAAGTATGCTCAGTATAGTTTCCAGAATCGCGTGTTCGGTCCTGTTGATAAAACAGTTGACGTATGCGGCATCCCTCGCAAAGTACTTTGCAAGCAAGGTTTTTCCCGTTCCCGTCTCTCCGCATATGATGGCTCTGCCTCCACTTTCAATTGCGATCTTGAGGCGTTTGATCTCCTCATCTCTGCAGAGGATTTTGCCGGGAACGTAATTGATATCAAGTTTCTGGGCGCTTTTGATTATCCTCATCGTCCTCAACATACCGTTCGTGGTTTTTTAGGGAAGCGAAAATTTTATAAATCGCTCTGCATCATGGAACCCACCGCACGGTATGAGGGGAGAGAAAAGAAATTACGTGACCGTTTTATCCGCGGTGTTTCTGATACTTCTGGCTGTATCAGTAATCTGGATATATCTCGGTTTACCGAAGCACAGTCAAAGGGAGCGATTTGTGCTCGAGGTGAGATATAACAACGAAACGATACGTTACACCATGAGTGAACTCAAAGACATGCCGGTGGCGGCCGGATACGGAGGGATAAGGAAAGGCGATAACTCCACGGAGGGACCCTTCACCTGTAAAGGTTTGCCCATCAAATATATCATTAAGAAGTATAACATAAGCGGGAACTACTCGATAAGAGTAAAATACGATGGCGGTCTGATGAGGGAGTTTCCGAAAGATATAGTCGATGGCAGGTTAGATGTATATGATGATAAGGGAGTCCACATTGGGGTGAGGAATCTCGTCATGACCGTGATCTACGAGAAGGATGGTTTTCCCATCGGAGAGAAAGATGGTCCTTTGCAGATCGGTTTCATCAGCGATGAGGGTATATTCTTTGTAAATGAGAGTCTCTGGCTCAAACGCGTATACATGATAACCATAGAAACGTAGTTCAATCGACCATCATTTCCTTCTCCATCTCCCTGAGATACTCGACGGATCTTTTCACATCCACGAATAACTCGAAAGCCTTTTCCACATCTTCTCTTTCGATGGTTTCGGATTTCCTCCTTCGCGCCAGGCGCCATGCGGGCACCAGAAGCTGGATGGCGTATCTCAGCGACCTTTCCTCGCCGATCTCTACGAGTTTTGAGAGTGCTTCATCCCCTATATTTATTCCCTCCTTTTGGGCTCTTATGAGAATGATATCTCTTATCTCATCGGCTGGGTATTTGTGTGTCGTGATCACGAGCAATCTATCGAGAAGGTCCAACGGCATTCCGTGAGGAGATTTTATATCGGTTCCCCTTATTCTTGTTATTCCGCGATTCGTTGCAAATATGATGATCGGGGAAAGCTCCTGCTCCATGGCCCGATTAAGGAAGGCAAAGACCTCTATGTCCAGCATCGATGCCTCATCTATGAAGAGTACACCGGGTATCAGCTCAGCCATCCCATCCTCGATCCATTTTTTGACCTGCCTGTCAACCTCCCTCCTTACACTCTCGTCTATCTCCTTTCTCTCGCCACTTCCAAAGAATAGACTGAAGAAATCGACACCTGATCTGGAGTTTACAACATCCAAGTCATGGAGTGTTGGGGTATAAACGAATTCCTTTTCCTTTATGATGCTTCCTTCCGGGACTTCGACGATGTGAGCGGTCGATAAATCGTACTCGTTCTTCTTCGTCGTTCCTATCTTTGATAATCTCTGCCTCTCGATATCTATCTGGATCACATCCCCCGCAGATATGCCCTGCTGAACGAGTTGCATCGCAAAGCTTGAATCCATCTTCAACTTCTTGTTCTCATCGGTTGTGACGAGTTTGACCGTTGCGCCCGCCGGGATGCGCTGATACGGATTGTAAGGATGTTGTGTCCACTCAATATCGATTTCTTCAACCTTCCCCTCGTATATCTTCCTTATTTCCCTGATTCTCACGCCTATAGCTTTCCTGAGAGCCTGTGTTAAAAATTCCGTCTTTTTTACTTCCGCAGAATAAATCTCGCTACCCGCTATCGGAACGAATGGAACATCTTCTCCAAGTTCTCTTGCTATAGCTGTCGCCAGCGCGGTCTTCCCGCTTCCCGGCGGACCCGCAAGAAGTATCGCATTGCCCGCAAATTTTCCGGATTTTATCATTTCAACAACTATTCCCGCTGCCTCCCTCGCCTTCACTTGACCGACGAGACCATCTGCCTTTCTTTTTGCCTTTCCATTTTCATCGAGTCCCAATCCATAGATGTGGGAATGCGCAGATATCCTCTCCAACTCTGTTATCTCTCTCAGTTCCGCCATCCCCCATCACCAGAGATTCGACAAAATATCACCCGTATTTTAAATTAACTGCAAAGACCGGTACTTCGAAAAGGTAACAACTGATTCAGAGAATTTGAGCAGGTAGATCAACAAATAAAATATAAGAGGAAAGAAGTCTCGCTATATCACCTTGAGTTCCTTCCCTATCTTTTCGTAAGCATTCAGTGCAAAGTCAAGGTCTTCTCTGGTCATACCAGCATTCATCTGATTTCTTATCCTCGCCTTATCCCTTGCAACCATCGGATAGACTATTGCCAGAGCGAAGATGCCCTCTTGGTACAATCTCTCTGCAAACTCCTTCGTCTTTTTACTGTCTCCAATAATAACAGGTATGATTGGCGTCTCGGATAATCCCGTATCGTAGCCCATGCTCTCTATCTCTTTCTTGAAGTACTTCGTGTTCTCCCAGAGCTTTCTCACCCTTTCTGGCTCTTTTTCAACGATCTCCAGAGCAGCGATGTTTGCCGCTGCGACATGTGGCGGGAATGCTGCACTGAGAAGCCATGTCCTTGCTTTGTTGTAAGCGAATTTTATCAGATCAGTTGATCCTGCGAGCATTCCACCAAAACTACCAAATGCCTTTGAGAACGTTCCTATCTGGAAGTGTATCTCCTTCTCCAGACCGAAGTGTCTGCCTATTCCATGACCATCTCCAAGCACACCCTCTCCGTGAGCATCATCAACATAGACCATTGCTCTGTACTCCTCGGCAAGTTTGCATATCTCTTTCATCTTTGCAATGTCCCCATCCATGCTGAAAACCCCATCCGTCAGTATGATTATCCTCCTGTAATCCTTCTTATCCGCTTCCTTCAGTATCTTTTCAAGAGCGGCCATATCGGAGTGAGGATATATCGCCCTCTCCGCCTTAGACAATCTCACTCCATCTATTATCGAGCCATGGTTCAACTCATCTGATACGAGCAAATCTCCTTTGCCCGCCAACTGCGGAATAAGACCAGCGTTCGCGGCGAAACCGGTCTGGAACGTTATGGCATCTTCTGTACCCTTGAACTCCGCTATCTTCTTGTAAAGCTCGATGTGTATATCCATCGTTCCCGCTATTGACCAGTCCGAGCCGGCGCCGGCGCCATATTTCTCGATCGCCTTTATTGCTGCTTCTTTCAACCTTGGGTCATTGGCGAGGTTGAGGTAGTTGTTTGATGCGAGCATGAGGCAGGGTTTTCCCTCAACGGTAACATGGGGTTCAGAAGGTCCATTCAGAGCTTTTATGACCCATGTCAGTCCTTGCTTCTCCATTTCTTCATACTCTCTCCTTAGAAACTCGGTCATCTCTCTCATTTTCACTCCCCAATTCCGAATTGGCTATTGATATTAAATATTGTTGGTCTAAGTTAGAGAGAAAAATTTCCAATCTTCCAATGTAAAAATATTTATAGTCAGAAATTTTTGGAAATGAGGGGAAGATGATAAAAAGATGGATATTGGTGATAATTGGAATTATGGGAATCGTCGCTGTTTTATCGTTTGTTGGAAATGCAAATGCGAAAACCATATATGTTGGCCCAGGAGAAGAATATACATCAATACAGGATGCGATAGATAACGCAACGGATGGAGATGTAATTATTGTGAGAGATGGGATTTACTATGAGAACATAAAGGTTACCAAAGAAAGATTGACAATTAAATCAGAGAA
>CAYSPA010000076.1:0-5505 GCA_964432835.1 uncultured Thermoplasmatales archaeon
CGGCGTGAACGTGAAGAAGAGTAACAGAGAGGCGAACATAATGTCTCTTCTTTCAGAGATTCCCGAGAAATTTATGAGTAACGGTGGGCAGGTCATGGGAAGTCCTTTCAACTTTCCTGACAAATACGCTTTTCTTCTTGGAGATGTCCTGAATGGTGCTGTTCTGCTATTCAACTCCACGGATGAGTTTTTCGTGGGTTCGGAGAGTCGCAACTTCTCGGAGTTTGGTTTGATAAGATTTGACAGTGCAGGATTCGACATAAAGAAAAGTTATGGATATATCTCAACAAAGGGAGAAGGTAAAGCATATCTTATATTCTCGGGTGATGAAATATACAGCGATGTGGAGCTTCTCCCGGTAGGGAGATTTTCCCTCCCCCTCCATCCCCTTGCTCTCTGGATTCTCGCAATCGCCTTCTTCCTGCTGTTTTCCGTGATTCTGAAGAGGAAGGGAGAGAGAAAAATCGCCGGAAGGTTTCCACTTGATATAAAAGATGATTACAGGAAATGGATAAAGTACACTTTTATCGGAATATATGTGGTTCTCTTCATAGCCACGTTCTTTGTATTCGATATCGCCCTCAATGAGATATTCGGTGTGAGCTTTGTTTCTTTCCTTTCCAGAAGTTTGCTGTTATCTGCCGTTGTTCTGCTATCCGAGGTGGTGTTCATAGCAATAGCATTTCTGATGTTCGGTTTTCCCATCAGGATAATCGTCAACTCTTTCTTGGGCTTTCTGGGTTTCGAAAGAGAGAAGAGGGAGATAGGTAAAACCGTGGGTCTGTTGTTCATGTGGTTCCTGTTCCCACCTTACATAACCTTTATATCCAACGCCTTTATCGGCATCATAAAGGACATACTGAGTGGAATGCTCCCATGAATCCGGTGGAGGGATATCCCGCACTCTACATCGAGAATGAAGAGATACTCGTTATAGCAGACCTTCATATAGGGATAGAGTACGAGTTCTGGGAAAAGGGCATAAATATGGGAACGAAGACCGATAAAATCATAGAAGATGTCAAAAGGGTTATATCAAAGGTTGGAGCCAGAAAACTTCTCATCATAGGAGACCTCAAGCACTCCATACCATCATCTCCCAGAACAGAGGTCGGGGAGGTTGAAAGATTCGTTAGAGAAGTCTCACAACAAGTGGATATCATGCTCGTGCCCGGGAATCACGATGGAAATATCGAGGACATCGTCTCTGACAGCGTGAAAGTTCTGCCCTCACACGGTGTTGTTATCAACTCTACAGGATTTGTACACGGCCACAGATGGCCACATGAAGACGTGATGCTCGCCGATACTCTTGTGGTTGCACATACTCATCCAACCTTCTCACTGAAAGATAGTTTCGGTTACAGATTCATAGAAAGGTGCTGGGTGATTGCAAAACCCAATATCGAAGAGCTGGAGAGCAGGTATCAAGATGTGAATATTCAGAAAATCATCGTTATTCCTGCTTTCAATCAACTCTGTGGAGGAGTTTGCGTGAACGAAGAAGGATTCATAGGCGTGGTTGACAAAATTATCAGCAAGAAGGATATCGAGATATTCCTGCTCGATGGTACTTATCTCGGGATGCTGAACCGGTAAACGTTATATAGATTTTTCCCATATCGTGTTGAAGATGTCGCAGGGAACGAGAGCGGTGATAAACCTGCTGATCCTGCTGATCCTACCGGTGCTGACCCTGATCTGCGGCGCCGCTATCAAGGTAGCCAATGTTTGGTTTTATGTGCTTTCGATAAGCTGGTTTGGCCTGGGACTCATAATATACGCATCTATTGAGGATGTATAGAAATGTGTTTGATTTGCTGAATACGAAGATACGGGAATATCTGAGAGCGACGGGAATATATGAACCAACGCCCGTTCAGGAGAAGGCTATTCCAAAGATTCTGGAAGGTAAAAATGCTCTAATTATCGCTCCAACCGGTCTGGGGAAAACCGAATCCGCTCTCTTGCCGGTTTTTCACAGGTTTCTCGAAGTCAAACCCGAGAAGGGAATCTCCATACTTTACATAACTCCCCTCAGGGCACTCAACAGAGACATGCTCCGCAGGACCATCGATATGGGAAAGTTTCTCGGCATAGAGATATCTGTCCGTCACGGAGATACACCTCAACACGAGAGGTACCGGCAATCGAAAAAAGCTCCGGATATGTTGATTACAACGCCCGAAACCTTTCAGATACTGTTCACAGGTAAAAAATTGAGGGAATCCTTATCGAACGTCAGGTGGGTCATAATCGATGAGATTCATGAACTTGCAGACGAGGAGAGGGGCGCCCAGCTTTCGGTCGGTCTGGAGAGGTTGGAAGAGATCAGCAAATTTGGTTTTCAGCGCATAGGTCTCTCGGCAACCATTGGTACTCCAGAAGAGGTGGCAAGATTCCTCGGTGGTCTGGAAAATGGAAATTTCAGGAAAGTGGAGATAATAGATGTTGACGTCGAAAAGATCATAGATATCGATGTCGAGCTTCTATCAAAATCCGAGGATGAACCTTTGCTGGATATGTCCGTGAAGAGGTGCAAGGAGCTGATTGAGCAACACAGAGCAACTCTCCTGTTCGTGAATACCAGAGATACCGCAGAGATCCTCGGTTCGAGGTTTCACATCATCTACGGAGATTTTCCCATCGAGATCCATCACGGCTCTCTCTCCAAATTTTCCAGAATAGAGGCGGAGGAGAAATTTAAATCCGGTTCTCTCAAAGCCCTGATATGTACATCCTCTCTCGAACTGGGGATAGATGTTGGACATGCCGATTTTGTGATACAGTTTTCCTCCCCCAGGCAGGTTTGCAGGCTGGTTCAGAGAGTGGGAAGAAGCGGTCACAGGATGGGAGAGAAATCCAGAGGGAAAATCATATCCCTTAACGTTGACGATTTTGCGGAGAGCGTCGTTATAGCAAAAAGGGCTATGAGAGGAGGGCTGGAGGAAACGGAGATAAGGATGAATCCTCTGACGGTGCTGGCGAATCAGATCGTTTCGATCGCTCTGGAATACGGGAAGATACCCATCGATGATGTGTACCGCATCGTGAAGAGGACGTATCCTTTTCATAAACTCTCTTTCGACGATTTTATGGAAGTTGTTAACCAGCTTCTGGCAGAGAGAAAGGTCTCGCTCGGGGAAGGAATATTGAAATCCAGAAAGAAGTCCAGATTGTACTTTATAGACAACATCTCCATGATACCCGATGAAAGGAGTTATTCCGTTATCGATATCACAAGTAGAAAGAGGATCGGGAAACTCGATGAGAGTTTTGTTGTTGGCAATCTGTTCGAAGGGGAGAGTTTTATCCTCAGAGGAAGGCCATGGAAAGTGGTGAGTATAGATGATGAAACCGTCACCGTTACCCCAATAAAAGATATAGGAAAGGTTCCTTCATGGGTTGGTGAAGATATACCTGTACCTTTCGATGTTGCCCAAGATGTAGGAAGATTGAGGAAAAAATTGAAAGAGAACAAGATCGAAAAACTTCCATGTAAGGAGGAAGACCTCAAAAAACTGAAGGAGTTCATCGATGAATGCGAATCCTTTGTCATACCGGATGATAAGACGGTAACCGTTGAGTCGAACGATAAGATAGTGGTCATAAATGCCTGCTTCGGTAGCAAGGTCAATGAGTGTCTGAGCAAGCTCATCTCTTCTCTTCTTGCGCAGAAACTTGGAGAGAGTGTGAAAGCGGGTAGCGATCCATACCGTATAATTCTCGAATTTGCCAGAAGGGCAGATGTGAACGGTGTCGTAGATATTATCAGAAATATTGAGCCCGAATCCATAGATGTTTTGCTGAGAATAGTTGTTAAGAACACGACCGCGATGAGATGGTATCTCCTTCACACGGCAAGAAAATTCGGCGCAATCTCCAAGGATGCGAGAGATATTGGTCTGAAGAAACTCTTTGAGCTGTTCGAAGGAACGCCCGTCATGAGGGATGCCATTGATAGAATACTGTGGGAAAGAATGGATATAAAGCGAACCAAGCTGGTGCTTGATAAAATAAGGAAAGGCGAAATAAAACTGGTTGTACAGAGGTTCTCACCGTTTTCGGAGGTTTCAAGGGAGGTTTCACGGAGTCTTTCTCTTCCCAGATATCCCGAAGGTGCGATAATCTCGATGCTCCAAAGAAGGTTGGAGGAGAAGGAGGTTGAATTGATCTGTCTGAATTGTTTCAACAGATGGAAGACGAGAGTGGGTAGACTCGATGACAGACCGAAATGCAGAAGGTGCAAAGCGATAAGGATAGGTGTTGTAACTGAGGGTTTTCCTAATCTGAAAAAAGGATTGAGAGACGAAGAGAGAAGGATAGTTTCCAGAGTATCTGCATCGGCCAGCCTCGTGGTGAGTTACGGAAAGTTTGCGATTCTGACTCTCGCCGGCAGAGGGATAGGCGTAACGACGGCGGCGCGGATACTCAGGAATTTCAGGTTCGTAGAGCTGTTGAGGTCTGAGGAGGAGAGGAAGAGGTTGCTAAAGGAGATATGGAGAGCCGAGATACAGTACGCAAGGACCAGGGGTTTCTGGGATTGATATTTTCCGATGCATCCCGTCCCGAGAAAAGATTTTAATATACTTCTCTCGTTTCTCTTTCCCGATCGATATGAGCGAGGTGAGAGATAATTTAAGATATACAAAGACGCATGAGTGGGTTGAGATAAAAGAGAAAACGGCGAGGATTGGCATTACAGATCATGCACAGCAGGAACTGACAGATATTGTTTTCGTTGAGTTACCCGAGATAGGCAAAGAGGTCAAGAAGGGAGAAGAGGTCTGCACCATAGAATCCGTGAAATCCGTCTCCGAGATATACGCTCCTCTCTCGGGGAAAATAACTAACATCAACAGGGAACTGGAGGATTCTCCCGAGAAGGTAAACAAGAGCCCCTATGATGAGGGTTGGTTATTTGAAATGGAAATCGGCAACGAGAAGGAAATCGAAGATCTCCTCTCTCCCGAGGATTACCGGAAGCTGATATCCTAACCTTCCTTTGATTTCAGATAGGGGATGAGTCCTCCCGCCTTCATTATCTCGAATTCCAAACTTGTTAATGGAGAACCTTTCAGTATCAAATCCTTGCTCACAACCTTTATCTCTCCGCTTTCCAAGTCCACCTCAAGTGTGTCCCCATCCTCTATCTTATCAACATCGGCGCATTCCATTATGGGGAGACCTATATTAACAGCATTCCTGTAGAATATCCTGGCAAAGCTTTTCGCCATGACCACAGAAACTCCACAGCCCTTTATGGCTATCGGCGCTTGCTCCCTAGATGATCCGCATCCAAAGTTTTTTCCCGCAACGATAATATCGCCTTTATTCACCTTCTTTGCAAAATCCTCCCTGCCGGGGACGCCTTCCATCGCGTGTTTTCCCATCTCCTCGACATCTGTGAGGGTGAGATAGGCGCCCGGAAAAATCTGGTCCGTATCTATGTTGTCTCCAAACTTCCACGCTCTTCCTTTCAGTTTCATGGTATACGCAGAAAGA
>CAYSPA010000077.1:0-2655 GCA_964432835.1 uncultured Thermoplasmatales archaeon
GTCAACTCTCGGTAAAAAGGATGCAAAGGAGGAGGAGATAAAGGATGTTATTGAGATTCTGGATAATCTGGGTTCCCTGAGTTATGCAAAGGAGAAAGCCATGGAATACGCGAGCAAAGCCAAGGGGTTTCTCGGGATTCTACCCAAAAACGATGCGAGAAGATACCTCGAAGAACTCGTCGATTATGCCATAAGTAGAAGAAGATAGGATGGAGGGGGAACTCTACAATCTGGCAAAAAAGTATGCGCTTCACAACGCTTTACAGCATGGTGGCAAAGCCAGTGTTAAAGCTGTTATAGGAAAGATTATGGCGGAAAGGAGAGACCTGAGAGATAAGATAAAATCGGTGATGGAAATTGTGGAGAGGGTTGTTGAGGAGGTCAATGATTTAAGTGTTGATGAGCAGAGAAGAATTCTGAGTGAGATAGAGCCAAAACTTCTGGTTAAGGAGAAGAGGAGGAAGGAAATCTCTCTCCCTCCCCTACCCCATGCAGAGCATGGGAAAGTCGTGACGAGATTTCCTCCAGAACCGAATGGATATCTCCACATAGGGCATGCAAAGGCTGCATTCATAGATTACGAATATGCCCGGATGTATGATGGAAAATTTATACTGAGATTCGATGATACAAATCCCGAGAATGAAAAGATCGAATACTACGATGTTCAGAAAGAAGACTTGAGATGGCTGGGCATAGAATGGGACGTTGAGTACTGCACTTCTTCAAAACTTCCACAGCATTATGAACTCGCGGAGAGGTTAATTCTGCAGGGCGATGCCTACGTATGCTTGTGTGACCGGTCCACCATAAGAAAAAACAGGTTCGAGGGGAAGATTTGCAGGTGCAGGGAAAGAGACAAAGATGAGAATCTCTCCCTATGGAGGGAGATGCACGGGGAGATCGAAGAGGGTGGGGCTGTTCTTAGATTGAAAGGGGACATGAAAAGCAAAAATACCGCCATGAGGGACCCCACTCTTTTCAGAATAATAGATGCGGAGCATCCCATACAGGGTTACAAATACAGGGTATGGCCAACCTATGATTTCGCCGGAGCGGTCGAGGATTCTCTATCCGGAGTAACCCATCCATTCAGGACGAAGGAATACGAACTGAGGGATGAGGTTTATTTCTATATACTCGATAAACTCAATCTGAGGAAACCTCATTTGATGGAGTTCTCGAGACTTTCTATCGAAGGGATGCCCGTATCCAAGAGAAAAATCAAGCCCCTCATAGATGAAGGCAAGGTATCGGGATACGACGATTTCAGACTTCCGACCCTGAGAGGATTGAGGAGGAGAGGAATAACCCCAGAGGCAATAAGAATCTTTGTCCTGTCTCAGGGGGTTTCAAAAAGCGAATCTGTAGTAACATTTGACCAGCTCGAGGCCGTTAACAGAAAAATTATAGATAAACGTGCCAGGAGATTTTTCTTCGTACCGAATCCCGTGAAGATTTATGTTGAAAATGCGCCCCATCTGAAAAAGAAACTCAAATTTCATCCAACGGAGGAAATGGGATACAGGGTAGTGGAAACTTCTTCTGTTTTCTTTGTGCCCGAAGAAGATATGAAAAACATGAAGGAAGGGGACATCTTCAGATTGAAGGATCTTTACAATGTGAGAATATCGGAAATAAAGGGGGGAGAAATAAGAGCTACATACGCGGGTGAAGAATTATTGAAAGACGTTGAGAAGATACAGTGGGTCACAGAGAAATCTTTTGATTTTGTTGTCCTAGTTGGTGGCCCCTTGTTCATAGGTGATAAATACAATCCCGATAGTTTGAAAAAAGTAAAAGGTCTTGTCGAGGAATCCCTCAAAACCGCCAGAAATGGAGAAATCGTTCAGTTCGAGAGATTCGGCTTTGTCAGGATAGAGAGAGAAAGGGATTCGATGGTGGGAATATTCACTCATAAGTAAAATATTTAAGGTTTTTCATATTTACACTTGGCGAGGAAGGGATGGGATGGATGGAGTGATGTTTGTACTGCACGGTATAATACCCCTGCTTTTGCTGAGAGGTATAGAGCTAACACCTTCAATGGCTATCGAGATAGGAATTGTGGCAATAATCGTGATTTTGGCTGTAGTCATTACCTTTTTCGCCCTCTGGGGAGGAATGAAGTACGTGACTCCAGAGAACGTTCTGGACAAGGAGATACGAAGAACCATATACTCATACCTCGATGAATATCCCGGCTCTCATCTGAGAGAGATAGCGAGAGATCTGGATCTGAAACCGAGTAACGTGGAATGGCATCTCAGGAAACTCGAGCAGTGCAACCTCGTAAGGAGCAGGAAGATAGGTGGAAAGAAGGTGTACTATCTGGTTGAGGGAGGTATACAGTCGAGGAAAAGGGCGATAGCCGGCTCGATACTGAGAAACAGAAATGCGAGAAGAATCATGGAGTACCTGAAAAACAATCCCGGAAAGCACCTGCTGGAAATAGCAAAGGCGTTGAATCTCAATCATCACACCGTAAAATGGCACCTCAAGAAGATGATGATGGCCGAAATGGTTGAAGTTGATAGAAGTAAATCAGCACACCCTATTTACTTCCCAACAAACCTCGGGATAGAGGCTCTCGAGGAGATATCGGCTGGCAAATTTCCAGAACAGATAAAGAGGGCGGGCAGAGGGTCTTAAAAG
>CAYSPA010000077.1:2755-5494 GCA_964432835.1 uncultured Thermoplasmatales archaeon
CTCTCCACGCCATCCATCTGGGCAAGTTCCTCTGCTATTGGATCAACTCCGCCCTCCGCATCCGGAACCACCACGGTAACATCGAGAGACCTGAGTCCGAAAGCTATATCCCTTATGTCTATCCTGGTCAGCTTGGCGGGACTCTTTATCTTTCTCTCGATTCTCCTTTTGAGTTCGTCCATCTGCTCGTCGTTCAAGATCTCCGTTGGCATAACCCTTATCAGAGCTATAACCTCTCCCATATTTTCACCTACGGTCCTCTAAATCCACACTTACTGCAGACGTATTCCACTCCCTGCTCCCTGCAGTTCACACATCTACCTATTGGTGTTGAGCATATTGGGCAGGGAAATGTAACGAAGCCCCTCTCGATCAGTCCCTTTCCACATGATGTACATCTGTCGGTGAGCTTCATCAGGAAAGCGGTATAAGGTTATTCCTTTTAAAGGTTTGGGAAGATAAGAAATGGATCTCTTCATCCGGGTCTGCGATAGGAGATATCGATATTGCGCAGTAGAAATCTACACATAGGATAGTTTTTTATCTGGGATATAAACGCCCACACCTTTTTCTACATACCCTATCACATCAGCCCTATCTCCAAATCTCTCAAGAATATCCAGCACATCATCCGCAAGATTCTCGGGAACGATTATGCAGAATCCAACCCCCATGTTGAAGGTCTGATACATCTCTTTCAGGCTGACCTTCCCCATCTCCCGTATGAATCTGAAGATGGGCTGTGGCTCCGGAAGATTGTCGAGAACGATTCTGATATCTTTCTTCAATCTGAGGAGATTTCTCACGCCGCCGCCCGTTATGTGCGCGAGCCCGTGGACCTCTGTACTCTTAATTACTTCCAGCACCTCTCTGACGTATATCTTCGTCGGCGTTAAAAGTACCTCGCCTATGGTTTTGCCTTCATAAATATCTCCCGGAAATGGCGAATCGTACGAGAGGTTTTCTTTCTCGATGATTTTTCTTACCAGAGTGTATCCATTGGAGTGCAGACCGCTGCTCTCTATGCCTATCACGACATCTCCTTCCTTTATTTTGTCTCCCAGTATGATTTTCTTCTTATCGGCGTATCCGAGGCATGCTCCCGCGAGGTCGAAGCCATTTATTATATCAGGGAGCGTCGCCGTCTCCCCTCCAGCTATCGATACGTTTGCCATCCTCGCCCCTTCCTCCAGACCTTTTCCTATCTCTTCCGTTATTTTCGGGTCCGTCTCCTCCATGGCCAGATAATCAACAAACGCTATCGGTTCGGCACCAACACATATGCAATCGTTAACATTCATCGCTATGCAATCTATGCCTATGGTATCCCACTTCTTCATCTCGTTTGCGATCATGACTTTAGAACCCACACCATCCGTGCAGAGCACGAGAACGGTATCTCCGAAATCAATGAGACCCGCAAAATGACCACCCATGTATCTTCCTATTCCTTCTCTGTTAAACTTTATGGATTTCAGTATTCCTCTTACCGCTTTCTCCTCCCTGAAAATATCGACTCCGCTTTTTGCGTAGGTCAGACCTTCCATGGTTCTCAACATGTGTCTTAAAGAGATAAACTTTTTGAGTTTGATTCACTTCATGAGAATGTGAAACTCTCTGATATCGGGGAAAGAAAGGTCGTGAAAGATATCCTCTCTCTGCTGGAAAACGATATTGCCGGTGATGACTCGGCATATATACCCCTAGATGATGTGTATCTTCTCATATCGTCGGATATGGTGAGAAAAAGCACACATCTTCCAGATGTGATGAGCGCTCCTGATATAGGGTGGTTTGTTGCATCCATCAATCTCAGCGATATTGCCGCGATGGGTGGGGATGTTACAGGATTGCTTCTTTCCCTTTCCATTCCCTCCAGCCTTGAGGAAGATTTCGTGCTCTCAATCATAGATGGTGCAAAAGAATGCGTGGAAAAATTCGGTGGAAAAATACTGGGAGGAGATACAAAAGAGCATGATGAGATCACGATATGCGGCACAGCTATAGGTACAGTTCCGAAAGATGAGATCCTGCTCAGGAGCGGTGCAAGACCTGGGGATATCGTTGCGGTCACCGGAACCCTGGGAAAAGCTGGAGCGGGCTACCTTGCCGTAAAAAATTCCATTGAAGAGATACCAAAAACGGGTCTGATAAGACCGATACCAAGAGTTGAGGAGGGCAGGAAACTGGCGGAAAATAGATGGGCAACATCGTGCATAGATATCTCGGATGGTCTTTCCTCATCTCTGTATCAGCTCTCTGATGCGAGTGGGGTGGGTTTTCTGATTTACCGGGATAAAATCCCCGTGGATCCTCTCGCATTCAGGATTGGCGAGATACTTGATGTAGATCCATATTCCATAGCAATAGACTTCGGTGGAGATTATGAACTTCTTGTCACCGTTCGAGAGGATAAATACGATGATGCAAAGAAGCATGTGAAGCTCACGGAGATAGGTAGAGTTATCAGAGAGAGGGATAACAGAATAGTATGTCATGGTGTTGAAAGAAGGCTTTATGATGGGGGATATGAGCACTTCAGACAATAGATGTAAAGGAAACATTTTTAATAACCTGATATAAATATTAAACGGATGGATGGCAAGAGACTGCTGATCTCTATCACAACCCTGATTATCGTCGGAGTTATCGTATTTGCAATCGTCTCCCTTCCAGCGGGAAAAAGAGATCAAAAACCCGTTGTGTGGATTGACTACCCGAGGAATGGCGAAGAGGTTT
>CAYSPA010000078.1:0-5484 GCA_964432835.1 uncultured Thermoplasmatales archaeon
TTCTCATCATCACTGAATTATTATGACTTGAACCGATAAAAAATTTTGGTTTTAGGGATGGGAAACATCACGTAAACTGGGGAAGCAGAAAAGATCCATGGGTGGAAGCGCCGGATCCGGAGTTTTATCTGAACTGAACAGGGACACTTTTCCTTTCTTATTTTTTCAAACCCACCTCATAAAAGAGATGTCTGATAGATCTATCATAGCATTGCAAAACGCCCGCGATATTCGAGTTGATGATACTCGGAAAGTTGGTATAAAATCCTCAACCATCCATATCTTTTTAATACAACTCCATATTACTATCTGGCCTCGCGTTCAGCTGATGAAAGTAACGGTGGTATGATGAAAGAAATCGAGAATTACAAACCCAGCATCGTGGAAAAGGAGGTTCTCAAATTCTGGGAAGAAAACGATATATTCAGAAAATCCGTCGAGAAAAGAAAAGGTCGCCGGCGCTTTGTCTTTCTTGAAGGTCCCCCCACCGCAAATGGTACGCCTCACCCCGGTCATGTACTTACTAGGATAATGAAGGATGTTGTTTTGAGGTATTACACGATGAAGGGATTTTACGTCCCGAGAAGAGCGGGATGGGATACCCATGGTTTGCCCGTTGAAATCGAGGTTGAGAAAAAGCTCGGATTGAAAACAAAGCAGGATATAGAGAAGTATGGCATAGAGAAATTCAATCGGGAATGCAGAAAGAGCACCTTCAGATATGAAAACGAATGGATAGAGATGACCAGAAGGGTGGGATTCTGGATAGATATGGATAATCCCTATATCACCCTCGAAAACGACTACATAGAATCGGTATGGTGGTCTCTTAAACAACTCTGGGAAAAGGGACATCTCTACAAAGGTTACAAGGTCGTTCCTTACTGTCCCAGATGTGGTACAGCTTTGTCAGCTCACGAAGTTGCTCAGGGCTACAAGAGCGTAACTGAACCTTCTATTTTTGTTAAGTTCAAACTCAGGGATGAAAACGCATATTTTCTGGCATGGACAACCACACCATGGACTCTGCTTTCGAATGTCGCCCTCGCTGTCCATCCGGATGAGCCCTATCTCAAAATCAAATATAGAGGCGAAATTCTGATACTGGCTGAGGAAAGAGTAGCTAGGTTATTCAAGGGAGAGGAATACGAAATTCTCGATAGATTCATGGGGAAAGAGCTGGAAGGGAAGGAGTACGAACCCCTGTTTACATACGAAAGGCCAGAGAAGAAAGCGTGGTATGTGATATGTGCGGATTTCGTTACAATGGATGAGGGCACTGGTATAGTCCACATAGCTCCCGCATTTGGAGAAGAAGACTACGAAGCGGGAAGAGAATATGATCTTCCCGTGATTCAGCTCGTAAAGAGGGATGGAACGTTTGATGAAAAGGTGGAGCCATGGAAGGGCATGTTCGTCAAAGACGCAGATCCTCTGATTATAAAACATCTAGAGGAGAGAGGTCTCATCTTTGCGGTCCAGGATTACACTCACGATTATCCGTTCTGCTGGCGCTGTGATACGCCTCTGCTTTACTATGCGATGGAATCTTGGTTTATAGCCGTGTCAAAATTCAGGAAACAACTTGTGGAGAATAACGAAACTGTAGAATGGCATCCAGACCACATAAAGCATGGAAGATTTGGAGATTTTATATCGGAAGCAAAGGATTGGGCTCTTTCAAGAAACAGGTACTGGGGAACACCTTTGCCGATATGGAGATGTAAAAAATGTGGAAATGAAATATGCGTTGGTAGCGTGGAAGAATTGAAGAGATTGTCAAAAGAGTTTCCGGAGAAATACGATCTTCACAAACCTTTCGTCGACGATCTTGAGGTTATGTGTCCAAACTGTAATTCCAGAATGGAAAGAGAGCCATATGTTATAGATTGCTGGTATGACTCTGGGTCGGCATTCTTTGCGCAGTGGCATTATCCCTTTGAAAATCAAAAGGAGTTTGAAGAAAACTTTCCGGTAGATTTCATATGCGAAGCTTTAGATCAAACGAGGGGATGGTTTTACTCCCTGATGGCTATCTCCACTTTACTCTTCAACCGCGCGCCTTACAGGAGAGTTCTCACGCTTGGTCTGGTTCTCGACAGGGAAGGACAGAAGATGAGCAAGAGCAAGAAGAACTATCTTGATCCAAACTACATCTTCGACAGAGAGGGAGCGGATGCGATGAGATGGTATTTCCTTTCTACAAATGCACCGTGGATGCCCATAAGGTTTTACGAGGATGCGATAAAAGAGACACTTGGAAAATTCATTCTCACATTCTGGAACTCTTACAGATTCTACAAGTCATACTCTTCGCTCGATAAATTCGACCCGACGAGGGGTTACATCCCGATAGATAGAAGAAGAGAGATAGACAGATGGATTATCAGCAGGTTGCAAAAACTGATAATGGAGGTAACGGAGAACGTGGAAAATTTCAATATCCACAAGGCGACGAGAGCGATAGAAGAATTCGTCATAGAAGACCTCAGCAACTGGTACATAAGAAGGTCGAGAAAAAGGTTGTGGGTGGAAGAGGAAAGTGAGGATAAATTATCATGCTACTCCACACTGTATGATGTGTTTCTCGCTCTTTCCAAACTATCTGCGCCATTCATACCATTCATGGCAGAGATGATATATCAGGGTATAAGATGCAAGGGTATGGAGGAGAGCGTGCACCTCTGTGATTATCCAGAGGCCGACGATTCTCTCATAGATGAAGATATAGAGAAGGCAATGGATGTGGCGAGAGAGATAGCCGATATGGGCAGAGCAATAAGAAGCAGGGCGGGAGTGAAGATCAGATATCCCCTTGGCAGAGCCATCGTGGTGTGCGAGGAGGATGTAGAAAAGAAGATATCGCCACTGATGGGGCTGGTGAAGGAAGAAATAAATGTAAAAACTGTTGAATTTTCAAGAGATACCGCAAAATACTGTAAGGAAATAGAAAGAGGAAACTATCTTATTGAGGAAGGAGAGAAGGTAAAACTGATAATGGATGTTAGACTGACACCCGAACTCTTTGCCGAGGGCTTCTCCAGAGAAATCGTCAGGAGAATTCAGTCGATGAGAAAGGAACTCAACCTCGATATAGAGGACAGGATAAACACCCAAATTGCGGTGGAGGAGGAAAAGATAGATTCTCTCAGTAGATGGCTGGACTATATACGCGGAGAAACCAGATCAGAGAACATAGATTTCACCAGTCAGCCGGGCGGAGACCTCGTTAAGGAATGGAAAATAGGAGATACCACCGTTAAGATAGGCATAAAGAAGATAGGAAGCTGACTACACCGTCTTGGCCGATGTTCCAAACTGAAAAATATTCACCAGCTGTGATATATCTTCTATTGTCATGTTTCCCTTTACCTTTATTCCTATAACGTAGCAACCAGCCATCGAACCTGCCCTAACATCGCTCTCCGTGTCTCCGACAAGCACCGTCTCTCTGGGGTCGACGTTCAGATGGTTGCAAGCTTTAAATATAATTTCCGGATCCGGTTTCCCTCTGGTAACGTCATCCCCCGTAATGATAACATCGAAATATTTGCCCAGATCAAACTTCTTGAGGACCTTCTCTGTACAATCTCTGGGGGTATTCGTAACGAGACCCTTTTTGATGTTTTTGAAACTTTCCAAGACATGTATAGCTTCTGGGTGTAGTTTCACCTTATCGAGATGCTTTATGTAAAATCTGCTGCAGCTTATACCCACCTCGAGGGGGAGGTTGGCTCTCTTAATGTTCGTGTATAGGTCATAACCCCAATACTTGGAAACGAACTCTTCCTTGGACATCCCATCCATTTTAAAGCATCTCAGGGCATCGTTCAGGGCGTGCCACCACGCATCTAGGGAATCTACGAGCACTCCATCTAGGTCAAAGAGTATCGCCTTTGGTCGCATGGTTCTGTATGGTATGAGTCGATACGTTAAAAATCTTCCCAATTTCACTCACCATTTCTCCAGGTGAATAAGTTTCTTGATATCCATACGAGGCGGTGCCGGCGGCACGACAGCCGGATATCCTATGGGTATAATGGCCACAGGTCTTGCGTAATATGGGAGATCCAGTATGTCCGATACACGCTCCTCGTGAAATGCCCCAACCCAGCAGGTTCCCAGATTATAGTCGAGTGAAGCAAGAAGTATATGATCTACAGATGCTGAGGCGTCCTGGATACAGTAGAGTTCTCTTCCCCTTTTCCCGTAGGGAGAAATTCTCCGGAGATTGGCGCACACCACTACGCAGATGGGTGCTTCCATTATGAATCTCTGACCGAGCGCCGCCTCACACAGCTCTTCCTTTGTGTGGTCATCTTTGACTATAATGAAATCTCGGGATTGTAGATTCCCGGCCGATGGGGCCATGTTTGCATACCCGATAATCTCCGTGACAATCTCTATATCAACATCCCTCGGCAGGAAATCCCTCACACTCCTCCTCTTTTCAAGTGCTTCTTTCAATTCCATAATTGTTGATTATGGATCATCGATATTAAATTTCGCGGGCTAGCTTATATCGCCGCATGTGCAGAACATCTCGTTGAGCAGAGAGTATACATCTGAAAATCCTGTTTTACTGACGTTTGATATCTTCACCACCCTCTGTGAGAGCGTCGTATATTCCAGAAAATCCACCGTCTTTTCCAGTAACTCTGCAAGCGAACTACTCTCCTCGGAGATTTTCTTGACGATTTGATCCACATCGATATCCTTTACATCCGATTTCGTGAGGACCGTTGCTGTTGGTATAGAAAGTCTGAGTGATACAACAACATTTTGCATAATCGCTGACAAAAAACTCTCCGGATCGTCGACGAGAGAAGAATCTATCAAGAACAGACCCAGACTCGTCTGATCGGAGAGTAGTTTGACCAGCTCTCTACCCGCCCTCGAATAGATAAAAATCTCCATCTGTCCAGGGGTATCATAAAGGACGTAATCTCCATCAACCGAGAGTTTGTTATGAAATTTGATAGATTCTTCCATCGATTTGAGCAATCCGCCATTTATACCGAGACCAAATCTTTTCATTATCTTCTCCGTTTTGACAAATTTCCTTATGTCAGCATCTGCATGATATATAGGATCACTTGCGGGGTCGAGATTCACACATTTCACATCGGCTTCCAATTCTTTGAGATACTCTGAGAAACTTCGAACAAAGCTGCTTTTACCACACCCTGCTGGACCGATAACGAACACTTTCATGATCTCATCAATAGTAAAGGCAAAGCCCTTATCTCCTTTGCGCCCGGGATTCTGGAGAAATTCACCGGAAAAAATATAATGACCCAAATAATTGATCTGCAGGCGGTGATGTGCTGAACAACGGCAAAGTAGATTTCACGATAGCAATGGCGGTATTTTTAACTCTATCCCTCATCGGCATCATCAAAATTGAACCAGATAGAGTTGTTGATGAGGTGGAGAACTTTCTACTCAAGATGAACGAGATAAACAACTTCAACATAGATGTTG
>CAYSPA010000079.1:0-5170 GCA_964432835.1 uncultured Thermoplasmatales archaeon
AGTCGTGCACATTCCTGATTTATCGGCAGCACGGTTGTAGAACCTGCGATTGTCAGTTGTCCAGAGAGCTCTGCTGTTACCCCCTGGACTGGCGCAGGTACTGAAACCACTGCTGTTCCTATTGTCGCTATCGCCGCTACCACCGCCACCATAATTGCCGCCATCCCTACGGGACCAAATTTTTTCATTTTTTCTTTCACCTCGGATATAGAAAAAACGAATGGGTTATATAAATTTTTCGAAATTTATGTATATAGAGACCTATATATCCATAAATAATAGAAAATAAGGATTCGCATGTCCAACATCCAGGGTTATTCCAGCATCTTCACCGATTTCGTTTACCCTCTCAAATAAATTAAAGTCTCGTTTTTTCACTCCTACTTCGAGAGTTGCCCCGATTCTAAAATCGTGGTTCAACATCATAAATGAGCCTCCCATTTACAATTGTCTTTAGCACCAATGGAATTCCATCCATTTCGTCAATAATCACCATATCTGCTCGTTTTCCCACTTCTATCGAGCCTATTGTATCCATTCCTATCGCCTTTGCTGGATTTAGCGACACCATATTCACCGCTTCACTTAACCTTAACAGGCCTTTCTTAGCCAGAACAAATGGTGCGTATAACATAGATTGTGGACTATAATCCGAACAAAGCACATCAGCTAATCCATCGTTTATCACTTCTATCGCACTCAAATTGCCGGTTGATGATCCCCCTCTAACAACATTTGGTGCTCCCATTGAGACAACCATTCCAAGTTCTTTCGCCCTCTTTGCAGCTTCAAGCGTTACCGGAAACTCAGAGATTTTAGTACCCATCTGATGCATCACGTCAACCTTTTCGGCGGTGTCATCATCATGTGACGCTATGGGAATACTATTTCTGCGAGTTTTGTTCACTACCCTGGTAAGATTATCTATTTTATCATACTCTCTCTTCTTTTTCACCAGCTCTTCAATCTCATCTTCTTTCAATCCATATATTCGTTTGTGGTAAACCTTGTAATCCTCAAATTTCTTAAACTGCCCCTGACCAGGCGTATGGTCCATAATTGAGACGAGTCTAACCGATGAATCGTCAATTATATCAAGGACATCGGATAAATCACTGCTTATCTCACACCTCGCATGAACATAGTGATTTACCAGTAGTCTGCGCTTTAATTTGTTTATAGCCCCTAATATATCCTTTGATTTGCTAGGATACCTCTCTTTCAACTCGTCTTCAAAATATGCGATTGCATGCAGTTTTGTGGTTATTCCACATCCTGCCGTCTTACGGTCCAGATTAATCAATGCAAAATCTATCGGGAATCTTACACGGGGTCTTGGATTTATTTCCATCTCAAGGTCATCTCCATGGATATCAACCAAGCCGGGGAGCAGATATCTGCCCCCTGCATCTATAATGTCATCACTATTGCATCGCATCACACCTTCAACTATTTCTGTTATCTTCCCCTCTTCTACAACCACACTGCCCTCTAATATCTCATCCGGTGTTACAATCTTTGCGTTTGTGATTATCATGGCAATTCCTCCAGAATCTCCACTATCCTACCTCCCTTCATCACCCCAACGCGGTCTGCCAGCGCATTCAAAAATGATGCATCATGAGAAATGCATATTATTGTAGCCCCTCTATCTTTCTCTTCTCTCAACATCTCAATTACAATCTCTTTTATCTCCTCATCGAGAGAAGCTGTTGGCTCGTCTAAGAGCAGGAGGTCAAATTCAGCGGTTAGAGCCCTTGCTAAATTCACTCTCTGCAGTTCACCACCGCTAAAGGTGGAAGGATATGCGCCAAACAGATTTTTAGGAATGAGAAACCTCTCTAAGAGAGAAGATGCTGCGGCTCTCGCTTCCTCCACTGGCATACCTCTTTTTATTAACGGCTCTGCTACCACACCCACGGCGGATACTCTCGGCACAACTCGGAGAAACTGCGATACATATCCTATCTCCTCTTTCCTTAATTTCAGCACCTCATACTCTGGCAGAGTCGCCAGGTTTACCTTCCCTTCGCGTGATTCATACCATATTTCACCTTTGGTTGGGATGTAGGTGCGATAGATACATTTTATAAGCGAGCTCTTTCCAGACCCACTCTGCCCAAATATGCCAAAGCTTTCGCCTTTATCCACACCGAAAGATACATCTCTGAATCCCACTATCCTCCTCCCCCACTGGTGAAGAAAGAACCCCTTGCTAAGACCTTTTATTTCGAGTTTCATCTTTCATATCTCCGAATTAACCAGAAGTTGTGTGTATTCATGTTGTGGGTCCTCAAGTATCTGATCCGTCAACCCATATTCTACCATTCTACCATTCCTCATCACTATCGTTCTCTCCGCCATAAGTCTGATAACGCCTAAATCGTGGGTCACGAGCAGAATCGCAATGTTCAGTTCCCTCTGAATCTCTTTTATCAGGTCCAAAATCCTCGCCTGTACTGATACATCCAAACCCGTGGTCAGTTCATCCAGCAAAAGTATTTCAGGATTATTCGCAAGTGCTTTTGCAATTTGAACCCTTTGCTGCATCCCGCCACTAAAATTGCGTGTGATTTCATCCATGCGCACAACAGGAATTTCCATCCGTTTCAATAAACCTGATGCCCGTTCTCTGATTTTTCCTACATCTCTCCACCCCGTGGCAAGTAGTTTCTCGGCAATATTCCCTCCTGCTGTAATATCCATGAGAAGCCCAAGCTCTGGATTTTGATATACCATCCCCATTTTAAAATTCCTCAACCACCTTTTATCCTGCGAATTCGCTTTGAATATCTCCCCTTCATAACAATTCAAGTATGCAGCCCCTTCTGTTGGCTCTAAATCAAAATATAGGGTTTTGAGGATTGTGCTCTTTCCCGAACCACTCTCTCCCACGATTCCAAGTATTTCATTTGGCATAATCTCAAATGATATTTCTGCACATCCGACGATCGAACCACATCTTGGACAGATGTTGTGCTCATCGTCGGTAAGTTCCAGGCAGTACGGGCATCCGTCTCCAAATATTTTCGTCAGATTAACCACCCTTAGCAAACAATCCATTTTCCTTCCTCCTTCTCCTCTTTTCACAAAAACTCGTATCTGAACAGAGCCATATCTCATTCCCCCTCTCATCTACCGATTTAGTAAGGAACGTATCATCACTTCCACACCTCTCGCATACCTTCCCATCAAAGTTCTCCACTTCAAACTTATAATCCTCGAACTCCAATGGCTCTACCTTCGTATACGGCGGGATTGCATATAATCTCTTCTCCCTTCCGGCGCAGAATAACGATAGAAAAGCAGCATTATGCAGTCTTGGAATATCCCATCTCGGGATAGGACTCGGATCCATGAGATAACGGTCATTCACCATCACGGGATATCTTGCACCGAATGTTATATCCCCGTATTGGACGATATTCTCATAGAGATAGAGCCAGATCTTGCTGTAATCCTTCTCAGCATGCATTCTCCTCGTTAGATGCTCGCTCGGCTCGACCGTGCGTAATGGCTCTGGAAATGGCACCTGAAATACGATTATCTGGTCCTCATTGAGGTCTTCCTCCGGTATTCTGTGCCTCGTTTGTATGATGGTTGCCTCTTTTGTATCTTTCGTCAGTTTTACATCCGTTGTGCGTTGCACCAGCCTCTTTATATTTATCGCATTGACACTATCATCTGAGCCCTGGTCTATCACCTTAAGCACGTCCGAATCTCCTATCAAGCTTAGTGTCACCTGTAATCCACCGGTTCCCCACCCCTTTGCAATGGGCATCTCTCTCGAAGCAAATGGCACCTGATACCCGGGTATCGCAACAGCCTTCAATATCTTCCTCCTTATCTCTCGCTTCGTGTATTCGTCAAGGAATGCATAGCTATATCCCTTCATTTTTTGCCTCCTTCACTTCCTTCGCCTTCTTCACTCTGTCCAGACTCGATTGAAATGTAACATAATGGGGAAGTTTCAGGTGCTCGACAAAACCCATCGCATCCACTCCATCAATGTGATAAAAAACGAATTCCTGGTCTTCTGATGGCGCTTTTGGTTCTTTTATGCTCGTAGTCCCATCCAATATCGCCATGGAAATCGCTTTTCGCTCATTCTGTCCGAAAACAAGCCCATACCCGATAGAGAACTTCTCATCTTCACTCAACGTCGTAGCGCCCACCAGACAAAATCCCTTCACATTCTGTTACGAGTATCTCACCAATGCTCACTTCTTTCTTCGTGTAAGGGTGCTTTATCTTTACTTTCACATATCCGACACGCAATTCTGCAATTGTCGGATGGACTGAACCATAACCCCTGAGAGAGGAGTATGCAAGAGCAAGCATCGCACCGTTTTCCCCTCTTGCAAGTGCCTGAAGCCGTGCAGATCTCGGTAAAGGAAACTGTAAAGAATCCCTTGTTATGTCAAACGGCTCTTCATTACTCTCTGAAGGGTCTGCAATCAGCCCGTCCTTTCTCATCACATCTACTACCTTTTCAAACTTAGGTGGATCCTCAGATGCATCGCTGCTCTCCTCTCCCTCATCCTCTACTTCTTCTGAAGGTTCAAACTCCAGCAATCTTTGCGTATAGTCTCTCGTAGCCCCTAATATCTGACCGCCGGGTATATCCTTGAATGTTGATGAGATTCGCCTGATAACAAACATGTCATGCGTATCAATCGGTTCAGTGTATCCAATTCTTGGTAGTGTAGACCTGTATGCGCGGATTAAGAAAGATGCCTCTATCAAATCCCCTTCTGCCTGTTTTACCGCAAGTTCTGCGAGTTCTGGTGCATATAAGCTTCCTTCTCCCATCACATGGTCAACAGCCAGCCTATTCTCCCGTCTGAATTTCTCAATCAATTTTTTCGCATTGTTAATTGCATTTTCGCCACCTTTAACTGCTACGTATCCCATTTACCACCTCACCTTTGTTGAACGTGGTATAGCGAGGATATTTCCGTATCGGTCTGAGAAGATGGCATCTACTCCAAGTGGAAACTCGCTATTTACCCTGACCATGTCTCTTATCTCCTCCTCTTCTATGCCATCAATTGCCACTTTACGCTCAGCCCGTATTCCAGGTCCTGAAATCATTAAAGGCATGCCGGTTCCAACTCTCTCAACATCGTAAATCAACGTAACACTCTCATCCGGGTATTCAAGCGTCCCT
>CAYSPA010000080.1:0-5160 GCA_964432835.1 uncultured Thermoplasmatales archaeon
AGTCGTGCACATTCCTGATTTATCGGCAGCACGGTTGTAGAACCTGCGATTGTCAATTGTCCAGAGAGCTCTGCTGTTACCCCCTGGACTGGCGCAGGTATTGAAACCACTGTTGTTCCTATTGCCGTTATCGCCGCTACCACCGCCACCACAATTGCTGCCATCCCTACCGGACCCAATTTTTCCATTTTTCTTTCACCTCGAATATGTAAAAAATAAGGAGTTATATAAATTTTTCGGAATTTATGTATATGGAGACCTATATATCCATAAATAATAGAAAATAGGGATTCACATGTCCAACATCCATGGTTATTCCAGTATCTTCACCGATTTCGTTTACCCTCTCAAATAAATTCAAGTCTCGTTTTTTCACTCCTACTTCGAGCGTTGCTCCGATTCTAAAATCGTGGTTCAACATCATAAATGAGCCTCCCATTTACAATTGTCTTTAGCACCAATGGAATTCCATCCATTTCGTCAATAAGCACCATATCTGCTCGTTTTCCCACTTCTATCGAGCCTACTGTATCCATTCCTATTGCCTTTGCTGGATTTAGCGACACCATATTCACCGCTTCACTCAACCTTAACAGGCCTTTCTTAGCCAGAACAAATGGTGCATACAACATAGATGTGGGATTATAATCCGAACATAGCACTTCAACCAACCCTTTCCTCATCGCTTCCTGCGCACTCAAATTGCCGGTTGATGATCCTCCTCTAACAACATTTGGTGCACCCATTGAAACAGTCATGCCGAGTTCTTTCGCCCTCTTTGCAGCTTCAAGCGTTAGCGGAAACTCCGAGATTTGAGCTCCCATCTGATGCATCACGTCAACCTTTTCGGCGGTGTCATCATCATGTGACGCTATGGGAATACTATTTCTGCGAGTTTTGTTCACTACCCTGGTAAGATTATCTATTTTATCATACTCTCTCTTCTTTTTCACCAGCTCTTCAATCTCATCTTCTTTCAATCCATATATTCGTTTGTGGTAAACCTTGTAATCCTCAAATTTCTTAAACTGCCCCTGACCAGGCGTATGGTCCATAATTGAGACGAGTCTAACCGATGAATCGTCAATTATATCAAGGACATCGGATAAATCACTGCTTATCTCACACCTCGCATGAACATAGTGATTTACCAGTAGTCTGCGCTTTAATTTGTTTATAGCCCCTAATATTTCCTTTGATTTGCGAGGATACCTTTCTTTCAACTCGTCTTCAAAATATGCGATTGCATGCAACTTTGTGGTTATTCCACATCCTGCCGTCTTACGATCCTGATTAATCAATGCAAAATCTATCGGGAATCTTACACGAGGTCTTGGATTTATTTCCATCTCAAGGTCATCTCCATGAATATCAACCAACCCAGGAAGCAGATATCTGCTCTTCGCATCTATAATGTCATCACTGTTGCGTCGTATCACACCTCCAACTATTTCTGTTATCTTACCCTCTTCTACAACCACACTGCCCTCTAATATCTCATCCGGAGTTACAATCTTTGCGTTTGTGATTATCATGGCACTTCCTCCAGAATCTCTACCATCCTACCTCCCTTCATCACCCCAACGCGGTCTGCCAGTGCATTCAAAAAGGATGCATCATGAGAAATGCATATTATTGTAGCCCCTCTATCTTTCTCTTCCCTCAACATCTCAGTTACAATCTGTTTCATCCCCTCATCGAGTGAAGCTGTTGGCTCGTCTAAAAGCAGGAGGTTAAATTTAGTTATTAAAGCCCTTGCTAAATTCACTCTCTGCAGTTCACCACCGCTAAAGGTGGAAGGATATGCGCCAAACAGATTTTTAGGAATGAGAAACCTCTCTAAGAGAGAAGATGCTGCGGCTCTCGCTTCCTCCACTGGCATACCTCTTTTTATTAACGGCTCTGCTACCACACCCACGGCGGATACTCTCGGCACAACTCGGAGAAACTGCGATACATATCCTATCTCCTCTTTCCTTAATTTCAGCACCTCATACTCTGGCAGAGTCGCCAGGTTTACCTTCCCTTCGCGTGATTCATACCATATTTCACCTTTGGTAGGGATGTAGGTGCGATAGATACATCTTATAAGCGAGCTCTTTCCAGACCCACTCTGCCCAAATATACCAAAGCATTCGCCTTTATCCACAGCGAAGGATACGTCTCGGAATCCCTCTATTTTTCTCACCCACTGGTGAAGAAAAAACTCCTTGCTAAGACCTTTTATTTCGAGTTTCATCTTTCATACCTCCGAATTAACCAGAAGTTGCGTGTATTCATGCTGTGGGTCCTCAAGTATCTGATCCGTCAACCCATATTCTACTATTCTCCCATTCCTCATCACTATCGTTCTCTCTGCCATAAGTCTGATAACACCTAAATCGTGGGTCACAAGCAGAATCGCAATGTTCAGTTCCCTCTGAATCTCTTTTATCAGGTCCAAAATCCTCGCCTGCACTGATACATCCAAACCCGTGGTCAGTTCATCCAGCAAAAGTATTTCCGGATTATTCGCAAGTGCTTTTGCAATTTGAACCCTCTGCTGCATTCCACCACTGAAATTGCGTGTGATTTCATCCATGCGCACAACAGGAATCTCCATCCGTTTCAATAAACCGGATGCCCGCTCCCTGATTTTTCCTACATCTCTCCACCCCGCCGCAAGGAGTTTCTCAGCAATATTCCCTCCTGCTGTAATATCCATGACAAGACCAGGCTCTGGATTTTGATACACCATCCCTATTTTAAAATTCCGCAACCACCTTTTATCCTGCGAATTCGCTTTGAATATGTCCCCTTCATAACAATTTAAGTATGCAGCCCCTTTTGTTGGCTCTAAATCAAAATATAGGGTTTTGAGGATTGTGCTCTTTCCCGAACCACTCTCTCCCACGATTCCAAGTATTTCATTTGGCATAATCTCAAATGATATTTCTGCACATCCGACGATCGAACCACATCTTGGACAGATGTTGTGCTCATCGTCGGTAAGTTCCAGGCAGTACGGGCATCCGTCTCCAAATATTTTCGTCAGATTAACCACCCTTAGCAAACAATCACAATCCATCTTCCCTCCTCCTCTTTTCACAAAAACTCGTATCTGAACAGAGCCATATCTCATTCCCTCTCTCATCTACAGATTTAGTAAGGAATGTATCATCACTTCCACACATCGCGCATACCTTTCCATCAAAGTTCTCTACCTCAAACTTGTAATCCTCGAACTCCAGTGGCTCTACCTTCGTATACGGCGGGATTGCATATACTCTCTTCTCCCTTCCGGCGCAGAATAAAGATAGAAAAGCAGCATTATGCAGTCTTGGGATATCCCATCTCGGGATAGGACTCGGGTCCATGAGATAACGGTCGTTCACCATCACGGGATATCTTGCACCGAATGTTATATCCCCGTATTGGACGATATTCTCATAGAGATAGAGCCAGATTTTGCTGTAATCCTTCTCAGCATGCATTCTCCTTGTTAGCTGCTCGCTCGGCTCGACCGTGCGTAATGGCTCAGGAAATGGGACCTGAAATACGATTATCTGGTCCTCATTGAGGTCTTCCTCCGGTATTCTGTGTCGTGTTTGTATGATGGTTGCCTCTTTTGTATCTTTCGTCAGTTTTACGTCCGTTGTACGTTGCACCAGCCTCTTTATATTTATCGCATTGACACTATCATCTGAGCCTTGGTCTATCACTTTAAGCATGTCTGAATCTCCTATCAAGCTTAGTGTCACCTGTAATCCACCGGTCCCCCACCCCTTTGCGATGGGCATCTCTCTCGAAGCAAATGGCACCTGATACCCGGGTATCGCAACAGCCTTCAATATCTTCCTCCTTATCTCTCGCTTCGTGTATTCATCAAGAAATGCATAGCTATAGCCCTTCATTTTTTACCTCCTTCGCCTTCTTCGCTCTGTCCAGACTCGATTGAAATGTAACATAATGCGGAAGTTTCAGGTGCTCAACGAAACCCATCGCATCCACTCCATCAATGTGATAAAAAACGAATTCCTGATCTTCTGATGGCGCTTTTGGTTCTTTTATGCTCGTAGTCCCATCCAATATCGCCATGGAAATCGCTTTTCGCTCATTCTGTCCGAAAACAAGCCCATACCCGATAGAGAACTTCTCATCTTCACTCAACGTCGTAGCGCCCACCAGACAAAATCCCTTCACATTCTGTTACGAGTATCTCACCAATGCTCACTTCTTTCTTCGTGTAAGGGTGCTTTATCTTTACTTTCACATATCCAACACGCAATTCTGCAATTGTTGGATGGACTGAACCATAACCCCTGAGAGAGGAGTATGCGAGAGCAAGCATCGCACCGCTTTCTCCCCTTGCAAGTGCCTGAAGCCGTGCAGATCTTGGTAAAGGAAACTGTAAAGAATCCCTTGTTATGTCAAACGGCTCTTCGGGTTTTTCTGAAGGGTCTGCAATCAGCCCGTCCTTTCTCATCACATCCACTACCTTTTCAAACTTAGGTGGATACTCAGATGCATCGCTGCTCTCCTCTCCCTCATCCTCTACTTCTTCTGAAGGTTCAAACTCCAGCAATCTTTGCGTATAGTCTCTCGTAGCCCCTAATATCTGACCGCCGGGTATATCCTTGAATGTTGATGAGATCCGCCTGATAACAAACATATCACGCGTATCGATCGGTTCAGAATAGCCAATCCTTGGAAGTGTAGACCTGTAAGCGCGAATTAAGAAAGATGCCTCCATCAAATCGCCCTCTGCCTGTTTTACCGCAAGTTCTGCGAGTTTTGGTGCGTATAAGCTTCCTTCCCCCATCACTTGGTCAACAGCCAGCCTATTCTCCCGTCTGAATATCTCAATCAATTTTTTCGCATTCTTAATCGAATCTTCACCGCCTTTGACTGCTACGTATCCCATTTTACCACCCCACCTTTGTTGAACGTGGCATAGCAAGGATATTTCCGCATCGGTCTGAGAAGATGGCATCCACCCCAAGTGGAAATTCGCTATTTACCCTGACCATGTCTCTTATCTCCTCCTCTTCAATCCCATCAATTGCCACTTTACGCTCAGCCCGTATTCCGGGTCCTGAAATCATTAAAAACATGCCGGTTCCAATTCTCTCAACATCGTAAATCAACGTAACACTCTCATCCGGGTATTCAAGCGTCCCT
>CAYSPA010000081.1:0-5078 GCA_964432835.1 uncultured Thermoplasmatales archaeon
TATTTCTCTCTACAAAACCGTTATATAAAAATTTTCCATACCGATAGGTGATGAGCGAGGGCTACAATTATACGGAAGTGGAAAGGAAGTGGCAGGAGAGATGGTTCAGTAAAAAGATTTACGAGGCAAGGAGGGATGAGGGAAAAAAGAGTTTTTTCATTCACTTTGCGTATCCAGGCGTATCTGGCTACCTCCATGTTGGCCACATGAGGGGGTTCACCTATGCTGATATAATAGCGAGATATAAAAGAATGAAAGGTTACAACGTCATCTTTCCCGCAGGATTTCATGCATCTGGTTTACCCTCTGTTGCTTTTGCGAAAAAGGTCGAGAGGGGAGACCCAGATACAATCGGGATACTGAAGGAGAATGGTTGCTCCGATGAGGTTATAGAGAATTTGAAAGACCCCGTGTTTGTTGTCAAGTTCTTCAGCAAGGTTTATGTTGAAGATTACTGGAAGAGGTTTGGATTCCTCATCGATTATTCCAGGTTGATGGATACCATATCAGAAGGTTACAAGAAATTCATAACGTGGCAGTTCCTCAAACTGAAGGAGAAGAATCTTCTCACACAAAAATCTCACTTTGCTCCGTTTTGCCCCAACTGTGGACCAGTGGCTGTGGATAAATCAGAGACGGATATATCCAAAGGCGGCGACGCCCAGATTCTGGAGTTCGTTGTGATCAAGTTCAAGATGGAGGATGATCTGATCCTTCCAGCCGCAACTCTCAGACCCGAGACCATCTTCGGAGTAACAAACATGTGGGTGAATCCGAGTGTCGAGTACGAGAAGGTCAAAGTGAAAAATGAAATCTGGGTATGCTCTCCAGAATGCGTCAAGAAATTATCTTATCAAATGGATGATGTTGAACCGACGGGAGAGAAAATTTCAGGTAAGGATTTGCTCAACAGAACCTGCGAGGTTCCCCTTGTTGGGAGAAAGGTTCCTGTTTTACCTGGAAAGTTCGTCGATCCAAACGTTGCTACCGGTATAGTGATGAGCGTTCCTGCTCATGCGCCCTATGATTATATTGCTCTTCAGGAGATAAGACCTGATATCGAACCGATAAGCATCATCAAGGTTGAGGGATATGGGGAGTATCCTGCAAAGGAAATCTGTGAGGACATGGGTATAAAGAGTCAGGAGGAGAAAGATAAACTCGACAGGGCTACGGAAATTATTTACAAGAAAGAGTTTCACACGGGCGTGCTGAACGAGAGGTGTGGAGAGTACGCGGGAATGAGAATTTCACAGATGAAGGAAGAATTCAAAGATGAAATCGTGAGCATGAATCTCGCAGAAATAATGATGGAGTTCTCTGAAGAGGTGATATGCAGGTGCGGAGAGAGGGTGGTGATCAAAAAGATTCCTGACCAGTGGTTCATAAGGTACAGCGATGAGGAGCTGACGGAGATGTCAAAACTCCATGTTGAGAGCATGAATATTTATCCAGAGGATTACAAGAGAGAACTGCCCGGTATACTGGACTGGTTCGGAGATAGAGCGTGCATAAGAAAGGGCTCATGGCTTGGCACCGAGTTTCCCTTCAAGGAAGGATGGATCATAGAGCCGATCTCAGACTCAACGCTTTATCCCATCTACTACCTCATTTCAAAGTATGTTAACGATGGCAAGATAACGCCAGAGGAAATGACGGAGGAGTTTTTCGACTACGTCTTTCTCGGCAAGGGAAAGGCAAAAAATGAAATATGGGAAGAGATGAGAAAGGATGTACTCTACTGGTATCCCGTCGATATAAACCTCGGTGGCAAGGAGCACAAGACGGTTCATTTCCCCGTTTTCATAATGAATCACGTTGCCATTCTGCCTTCTGAACTATGGCCAAGAGGGATATTCGTTCACTGGTGGGTTACCCAGAAGGGCAAGGAAAAGATCAGCAAATCAAAGGGCGGCGCCGAGCCCATACCGAGGGCTGCCGAAGCTTATGGAGTTGATGCAATGCGTCTCTACTATGCACACATTGGCTCACCCTTTGTTGATGTTGAGTGGGATCCGAAAACCGTGCTGAACTATAAAAATAGAATCTCTCACATATGGAACATTGTTTGCGAAATCCTCTCGATGGAGGGGAAGGAAAATCAAGATATTGATAGATGGATGAAAAGCGCCTTCGCCAGGCGGGTGAAGAGGATAAACGATTTCATGGAGAGGTATGATCTGAGAGATGCAGCCAATGATATATTCTTTGAGATACCGAATGATATAAGATGGTATAAGAGAAGAGGCGGATGCAACGGTAAACTTTTAAGAGAACTTCTCGCAGAGTGGGCAAAACTCATGACTCCGTTTACACCGCACATAGCTGAAGAAATATGGGAGAAACTCGGGAACGAGAACTTCGTTTCACTCGAAAACTATCCAGAGTGCAGAGAGGAAGATGTCTCTCCAGAAGCAGAAGCATGTGAACACCTGATAAGGGACCTCATGGCGGATGTGCAGGAAATTCTAAAGGTTACCGGGATAAAACCTTCCAGAATCTACATTTACACCTCTGAATCCTGGAAGTGGGATGTCTATGAGAAAATACTTGCCGGAGAGGATATTGGCAGTATAATGAAGGAGCTGATGCAAAGAGAAGAGTTGAGAAAACTTGGCAAAGAGGTTTCCAAATTCATCAAGGATTCGATTGCTGACCTGAAAAAACTCTCTGAGCAGGAGAAGAAGAGATTTGAAGTCAGAATCGATGAGTTTGAGATATTGAGAAATGCTGCCGATTTCTTAAAGAAAGAATTCGGTGCTGAAATCATTGTAGAGAGAGCAGACAGACCAGAGTATGATCCTGCCAATAAATCCAGATATGCAAGACCATTGAAGCCTGCAATTTATGTGGAATGATAAGCGATAAAGAAGTATGGGAAAGTATAGCGAAGAGTTTCGATAAAACGAGAAGAAGACCATGGTCAAAATGTATCGAATTCATAGATTCAATGGAGAAAAAAGGGCTGTTTCTTGATATAGGTTGTGGAAATGGCAGACATCTAATACCGGCTGCAAGAAAGAATGAACTTGTTGTTGGCATTGACTTCTCGATGAATATGCTCAGGGTCTGTCGCAACAATCTGGAAAATAGTGAGATTCAAAATTACGCCCTCCTGCAGGCGGATGCGAGATATCTTCCGTTCAAAGATGATTGTTTCGACTGTGTCATTTTTATTGCATCGCTTCACAATATCAGGGGCAGAGATAACAGGATAATGGCACTCAAAGAGATGAGAAGAGTTTTAAAAAAAGATGGAAAGGGTTTGATATCGGTCTGGTCAAGATGGCAGGATAGATTTTTCTTTCATTTCATGAAGGAGATTTTTTTGAGGAGTCATGAGGAATTTGGAGATATAGAGATTATGTGGAAGAAAGACAATATCAATCTTCCAAGATTTTACCACCTTTACAGCAGGAGAGAATTTGTGGAGGATCTCAAAAGGGCATCCTTTGTTATAGAGAGGGTTGAATCAGTGAAGATATCCTCGAGGGTTTTGAAAGACAATTTCTTTGCAGTGGTGAGTAAATAAAACCTCACTGGGAGAGGATGCCGGAAAAGTACAACAAGATCATAATCAGAATCAATATCAGGGCTATGACCAGCATTGTGTGAGCGATATCCCAGTCGGTACCAAACACGATTGGAAAAGGACCTATGAGTACTACACCACCGCCTTTTACACTCCTTTCTCCGAATCTCTCGGTATCCACAGTTTCTCTTTCACCATGGATATCGTATGTGTATGTTTCATCTGGTTCTTTCCTAAAACTTTCAAATATGCCAAGAGTGAAAAAGAGAAAGGCAAGGAATATCAGGAGCATTCCAATTGCAGCACCTGCTCCTGTACCAATGATGAAAGGGAATATGAAAAAGATACCTCCCTTTGTATTGCCAAATATCAGGATAATGGAAATTCCTGCTATGAATAGAATTGCGGAAACGATGTGATATCGATTCATCCTCCTTTCACCCTTTTCTTATAAAGTTTCAACAGATTTTCAAAGACACACGCTATGGTTACAGGTCCAACTCCTCCTGGAACCGGAGTGATGATTCCGGCTTTATCCTTCACTCCATCAAAATCGACATCCCCACATATACCCTTTTCTGTCTTTGATATACCAGCATCTATTATTATGCTACCATTCTTGACATGCTCTTTGCCAATAAGGTTTGGGGTGCCTGTTGCTGTAACCAGAATATCAGCCTCTCTGGTGTATTTCAGGAGATCTCTTGTAAAAACATGGCAAACCGAAACCGTCGCATTCCTGTTGAGCAGGAGAATTGCAAGGGGTTTTCCGATAATCGGACTGTGATTTATTATCACAGCATTTGCTCCTTCAAGTTTAACTCCTGTGTGATCCAGAATTTTTAAAATAGCGAGAGGTGTACATGGCACAATGGTTTCTCTTCCGAGAAATAGGTTACCGAGGTTTTGCGGCGCCATGCCTTCAACATCTTTATCTGGATCAATCTTCGACAATACATTGAAAAGGGATAGGTGATTGGGAACAGGCCTCTGTACCATGATTCCATGGATTTCCTCGTCCTTATTGAGATCAAGGATTGTATCAATTATTTCTCTTTCGGTTGCATCATCTGGAAATCTGTACAGTTTCGATTTTATGCCAACTTCCTTTGATGCCTTCTCTCTGAGTTTGAAATAAAGTTCAGATTCTTCGTTATTGCCTATCATTATGGTTGCCATTGCTGGAGCAATACCATATTCAGATGCAAGTTTCTTCAAATCTGAAGATACTCTCTCCTTTATCCTGTTTGCTATTCTCCTGCCATCCACAATCAATGCCATAGCAGATAGTTATGATGACAGAAACGATTAAAAATTTATGGCAGGGCAACTTGGAGAGACATATAGCAAGTTGGATTCTTTTCGGGTTGTGGATTTTATAACCTTTTTCTATTGATGCTTATCCAAGGCACGGTAAAACATCAGACAATTATCTTAAGCAATCAATAACTGAAAGCAAAGATTAAATAGAGTTTTTTCTTTCAGCGATAAGCAATGAATATTGTGGAAACTTTTAATCTCACAAAAAGATTTAATGACTTAACTG
>CAYSPA010000082.1:0-4874 GCA_964432835.1 uncultured Thermoplasmatales archaeon
ATTTTTGTGTGAAGCCTAATTATAGAGATCGATCTCTTCTCTTACGATCCTTGTTCCTATCTGATAGACCGTCTCTTAATCTCAAACCGTACATACATCTTTTCTGACGGCTTGAACCGATACGAGTATATCACGAAAATGGGTGTGCTGTTGTCTGTTTCTGTTTGGTATCTGACCCGCGTGTCAGGCGGCTGTCAGTTCACAGGTTCACGCCCCACCATCTGGTGCACAAGCACGTTGACATCATAACAATAATACCAGAAATCCATATAACCTAAAAAGTAGTAGTGGATTGTATGACCGATGGTAAGTTTGGTGTCTGGCATGGATGAGGGTTCATTGAACAATGTATCCTCCGCGTTAGTTCCAGGGGAGATAATAGAGTTACGTTCGAGGTTGTGGCGTATCGATTCGATAAGCGGAGATGTATTAGATGCTACGCCTATTGATGGTCATGTACTGGAGCGGCAAAAGTTTTACATTCCTTTTGAGCATGTAATAAGAGGGGAGCTGCCACCACCCTCTGCTGATGTGTTGGGGAGTTTAGCTCAGCAAAAACTTTTGCTTAGGTCGTATAAGTTTGATCTTCTTCATAGTACAGCACCGTTAATGAGCCTACAAAAGTCCAGGGTTATACCAGAGGAGTATCAGCTCGTTCCAGTGATTATGTCTATGGATATGCCGAGAGTTAGGCTGTTGTTAGCGGACGACGTGGGTTTGGGTAAGACTATTGAGGCAGGATTAGTTATCAAGGAGCTTATTGCCAGAAACCGTGCCAAAAGGATTCTTGTTCTGTGTCCCGCTAACCTGAGGGATCAGTGGAAAAATGCGTTAGTACATTTCTTTCATCTGGATGCGAGGATTATTTCAAGTAGGCACAGGAGAGCTATGGAGAGAGAGCTTCCCCCCGGAACAAATCCGTGGGAGCATTACGATTTCCTTATAGCATCGATTGATTATGTCAAGGGTGATGCTACGAAGCATTATGTCTATGAGCAGGGATGGGATGTTGTGGTTATTGATGAGGCGCATAACTGTGCTAAGCCTCATCAGACCCAAAGGAGGCAGAAAGTAGATATGGAGCGGTATGAGTTTGCTCAGGAGGTGTCAAAGAGATGTAAACACCTGCTGCTTTTAACCGCCACACCCCATAATGGATACTCAGATAGTTATGCAAGCTTACTCACTTTATTAGATGCCAGATTGGTTTCGGGACCTGCTCATAACCCCCGAATAATAAAAGAAAGGGCTATAGATTATGTCTGTCAACGGAGAAGGGAAGACGTTCTTGAATGGATTGAATCATCCGGTGGGAAAGAGGTTCCCTTTCCGATACGGGATCAAAAAGAGATTCCAGTACCGCTCTCAAATCCTCAGAAGGTCGCAATAGAGAAAGTTGAAAATTTCACAAGATACCTTTCATCCATTGCTATGGAAGGGGGGAAGTATAGGCAACTTATGGCGGGCTGGACAGTGATGCATTTTCACAAGAGGGCGCTCAGTTCTCCGTGGTCTCTTATACGTTCGCTTCAAAACAGGATAAAGACAATTGAGGAGAGGGTTCAGGGTAAAGTGGTTGAGGATGAAACGGGCATATCTCTCTCTGAGGCAAAGGCGGTGGCTTTGGACGAGGATCCGGGTGAGACGCTAACGGAGGAGGAGGCGAATACACATCTTGAGAAGGAGGGCTTTGGTACGCGAGAGACCCAAACAAGAGAGCTGGCTCTTCTCATGGATGCGCTTCAGGCAGCCAAAAAAGTAACCCCGGTAAGAGATCAGAAACTGCAGCGTTTGAAAAGCATCCTGTTGGAAAGGTTGAAGATCAAGCCGAAGTTGATCATATTCACGAAGTACGTGGACACGCTGAAATATCTTGAGGGAGAGATAGGCTCTGATAATATTTTTAAGGATACTACTGTTGTGACAATCCATGGAGAGATGGGTGAGGGTGAGCGGAAGGAAAAGTTCTTTGAGTTTGAAGATGCGAGAAAGGCGGTTCTTATTTCAACTGATTGCATTTCTGAGGGGATCGATCTTCAGTATATGTCCTCTCAGTTAATCCATTATGAGCTTCCATGGAATCCAAACAGGTTAGAGCAGAGGAACGGCAGGATAGATAGGTATGGTCAAATAGATGATGAGGTGTACATCCGAGCCATGGTCATGGAAGACCCGTTGGACGCTGCGATATTGAAAGTGCTGATCAAGAAGGCAGAACAGATAAGAAATGATTATGGTTTCTCTCCACCATTTTTCGGAGATGACATGACGGTAATCGACTTGATAAGAGAGGCAAACCTGGATATATCATTCAAAACACAAACCAGCCTTTTGGATTTCGAGGAAGGGGGCAGTAGGGCGTTAGAAATCAATCCGTTCTCAACTGGGGCTATAGAACGGATAAATGCTGAGTCTTTTTATGGTCAGAACAAGCTCGACTTAAAAGATGTTCAGAAAAGACTTGAGGAGACGAAGAAATTAATCGGCAGCTAGGACGAGATAACAAGTTTCATCCTGAGTGGTCTGAGGTATTTTGGCACGGAGATAAGAGAGCATGATGGGTTATTCGACTTTATAATCAAAGACGAGGCACTTCTTGGGTCCGGTATTGAGAAGGAAATAAAAAACGTCTCTTTTGACCCTTTGAGGGCAGCCAAGAGTCCCCGACTTACGTTGATAGATCTGGGGCACCCATTGGTCAGGCAGCTGATAGAGCATACCCAGATCTCGGCATTCGATGATGTTGAACGATACGGGAGAACTGCATATATGACCACCGATGCTGTGGAGGAGGTGACCGCGGTTTACCATCTGCTCGTAAGATACGCTGTTGAAACCTCTCCCATCTCCATATTGGAAGAAATAGTGCCTATCGGTATCACGGTCTATGGAGACACTGTACTCAGCAGTGAATCCCTCAAACGACTTTTAGATGCCGCACCTGTGGGTGTTGAGCAGAGTGAGGCGGCGGTAAAAGAGGTACTTGAAAAGACTTTGAATAAAAAAGATATAGATGGTGTCTTTAATGAGACGGTAGAAAGTAGGAGGAGCCATCTGTGTATAGAGCGAAGAAGGTTTAAGGAGCATTTTGAAAGAGATGGTTCGGCGGATTGGGTGAAGGGGGTAGACAATGTTTCTTTGGCGTCGATAGATCTCCTGACCGTTACCTTGTACTATCCCGTGCCAGGAGGGGTTTAGTTGCGAGAGGGATCTATTTACTGCATACATCCCAGCGGAGGTCTTCTCTCGACTCAGTTCATAGAGAAGCTGAGACAAAAAGAGAGCACAGAGAAGTATGCAAATGCTAACACCTTCTCGATAAGAGGTGAGAGACCGCCTGCCCCTGGTGATCTGGAGAAGAAGATAATAGACGCCTGGAAAATTTTGTTGGATCGCTGGTATAAGGTCTCCATTGAAATAGAGAAGTACGATATATCCACAGCAAGGAGAAAGTGGATACTTCCGCTGTTAGAGGAATTAGACTACAGTCCTCAGTATCTCAAAAAAGATACTCTGGTTTCTGAAGAAAACGAGGTTAAGGTCTCTCTGTCTCACAGAGGGGGGAACTGGGCACATGCGCCCATAGTTCATACGGTGGCTCCAAGCCAGAAACTGGATGAG
The DNA here is from genome assembly GCA_964432835.1 of uncultured Thermoplasmatales archaeon. GTDB lineage: Archaea > Thermoplasmatota > E2 > DHVEG-1 > B18-G2 > B18-G2. The sequence continues at coordinate 3,622 of CAYSPA010000082.1, forward strand.
AAGATTGCCAAAGGCAGAGGGATAAAGAGCCCACATGACTCCCTCCAGATATACCTCAACGAGAGCAAAGATGATCTCTGGGGCATAGTTACCAACGGCAAAGTTTTACGGGTTCTTAGGAAATATCATCATACGTACACAAAGGGATACATCGAGTTCGACTTGGAGGGATTATTTGAGGAGAGGAGTTTTTCGGACTTTCTTGCACTCTACAGACTGATCCATCCCAGCAGGTTCATCCCTGATGAAGAAGAAAAACCTCCATTGGAGCACTTTTACGGGATAAGCTTGGCTGCAGGGGAAAAGATTGGAGACGACCTGAGAGAGAATGTAAAAGCAGCCATTGAGGTATTAGGCAACGGTTTTCTCACAAAAGATATTATAGACCGGATGATTGAGAACCCAGATGAGTGCCATGCCTATTATCAGGAGATCCTCCATATCGTGTACCGAATAATGTTTCTCATGTTTGCGGAGCAGCGAGGGATGCTCCCTACCAGAGACTCGCTTTATACAGAGTCGTACAGTATGACGAGACTGAGAGAGAGGGCAGAGAAAGCAAAACGAAGGGACCGGCACCACGACATCTGGAAAGGGCTGCTGGTAACCTTTGATATGATTAAAAAAGGTGTGGACGATCCCAAGATAGGGATCTTTGGCTATAACGGAAGCCTTTTTGATGATGAGAAGATAGCGCGTTTGAGGCATCTGAACTGTGAGAACACCAGTATACTGGAAGCTATCAGGTACCTCACCTATTTTGAGAGTGAGAAAACATTACAGCGAATAAGCTATGTGGATCTGGGCGTGGAGGAGATTGGCTCGATATATGAAAGCCTCTTGGACTATACGCCAAGAATACTGGATGAGGATCTCCTTCTTGATGGAACAACCTACATGGCGGGGACGTTCTTCTTAGACCCGAGAGGAGCAACGAGGAAATCGACCGGCAGCTACTATACAGATCCCACGCTGGTGAATGAACTCATCCAGAGTGCTCTGAAACCCGTCCTTCAGGAGCGTCTGGCGGAAAAAGAATCTGGTGGGGATAAAGTGGCGGCATTGCTCTCCATAAAGGTCTGTGATCCGGCTTGTGGAAGTGGTGCTTTTCTTATTGCTGCAACGAACTTTTTGGGGAAGGAACTGGCAACGATACGTACTGATACAGAATATCCTCCAGAGGAGGCGGAAGAGACCGCTAGGAGGGATGTTTTGCAGCACTGTATCTACGGGGTCGATCTGAATCCTATGGC
>CAYSPA010000083.1:0-4857 GCA_964432835.1 uncultured Thermoplasmatales archaeon
TGACCAGAGAAGGTATAATTCAGGCTTACGATGCCGGAAATGGAAACAGATGGTATCTGGCAACGGCAGAGACACTTGTAACAAACTCATCCTATGGAGAGGGTAACTTCTGGTTCGATTACACAGGGAATGATACCAACGGTGATGGTATAGGAGATACACCCTACAATATATCTGGTCCATCTTGCAGCCGAGATTTGTACCCGCTCATTGATGTATGCAGATGGGACGAGTGGTTTGGTATAAACTGGGGAAGCAGAGATGATCCATGGGTGGAAGCGCCGACTCCGGAGTTTTATCTGAACTGAGCAGGGGACATTCCTCCCTTCTTTCTTTTTCAAATCCATTTTGCAAAGAAGGTTTTTTGAGGATTTTTAAGTGGCATCACAAGACTCTCTCAACCCTTAAGTTTACGACCTCACTCGTAGACTGCCGCAAAATCAAACACCATAATCAATATAATCCATAAAACTATCCCGGTTTTGGAAACATGCCCGAAGAATGGAGCAAAATAAAGGACATCCTCGATGGTAAAAAGACGGGAGAGGAAGTGAGGGTCAGGGGATGGATTTACAGAAAGAGAAGCAGTGGAGGAATAATATTCGTGCTAATTAGAGATGTCACCGGCGTTGTCCAGGCAACGGTGAGAAAGGGAAACGTTCCCGATGAGGACTTTGCAAAGGCAGATAGGGCGCTGATAGAGTCATCTATAAAGGTTTACGGGAAGGTAAAAGAAGACAAACGTGCGCCCGGCGGTTATGAGATAGAGGTAAGGAGTTTTGAAGTGGTGAATTTCGCGGAGCCCTTCCCCATAACAGAAGATCACAGCGAGGAATTTCTGCTAGACGTTAGACACCTCTGGCTCAGGTCAAGAAAACTCACAGAGGTGATGAAACTCAAGGCAAAGATACTCAGGTTGATAAGAGAGTGGTTTGACCAGAACGATTTTTATGAGGTCACTCCAAGCGTAATCACCATGAACGCAGCAGAAGGCGGCGCAACCGTGTTTTCCTTCGATTATTTTGGTCAGAAAGCATTTCTCAGCCAGACCGCTCAGATGTACCTTGAGGCACTGATATTCTCTCTCGAGAGAGTCTGGAGTCTCACTCCCTCATTCAGGGCAGAAAAATCCAGAACGAGAAAACATCTCACGGAATACTGGCATCTCGAAGCAGAGGAGGCATGGGTTGATAACGAGGAGAACATGAAAATACAGGAGGAACTTGTCAGCTACGTATGCCAGAACATCATCAAGGTTGCAAAGGATGAGCTTGAATATCTTGGCAGGGATACAGAGAAACTGAAAGTGGTGGAGCCCCCTTTCAAGAGGATTAAATATGAAAAGGCTATAGAGATACTCAGGGATAAGGGATTCGATATAGAATGGGGCGACGACTTTGGCGCTCCCCACGAAAGGGCTCTCGTGGAAGGAGAAGATAAACCAATCTTTGTAACTCACTTTCCGGTGGAGGCGAAGGCGTTTTACATGAAGATATCTCCCGATGGGAAAACAGTAGAGTGTGCGGACATGCTCGCGCCAGAAGGTTATGGGGAGATAATAGGAGGTTCAGAGAGGTCTGAGGATATAGATTCGATGATCGCTCGCCTAAAGGCAGATGGAGCAAAGATTGAAAATTACGAATGGTATTTCGATTTGAGGAGATATGGGAGTGTTCCCCACTCGGGATTTGGACTTGGATTGGAGAGGTTGGTAACGTGGATTGCGAAACTGGATCATATAAGAGACGCAACTCCCTTCCCGAGAACCATCAACAGAGCGTATCCATGAAAGGTGATAATATGAAAACGCAGGCGCATGTTGTTATATCAGGTAGAGTTCAGGGAGTCTGGTTCAGAGCGAATACCAAGGAGAAGGCGAGACAGTTGAATGTTAAGGGCTGGGTAAGGAACCTCCCCGATGGGAGAGTGGAGGCGGTATTTGAAGGAGATAGGGAAGCCGTCGAGGAGATGATCAGATGGTGTCACCAGGGACCTCCTCTCGCCAAGGTTGAGAAGGTTGAGGTTGAATACAGAGAACCAGAGGGGAAATACGAGGACTTCTCGATACTTTACTGAACCTCACAGCAACCTCTTCCAGGCATCAACCATCCTTTCGTTTATATCTATAAAAATGATTTCATCAAAGTGTTCGATATAATCCTTTGCGACCTTCATCATAGCTCTTGCGGCATCTTCCTCCTTCACTCCGCCAACTCCAGTTCCCATGCCGGGTAGAGCTATACTTTTCAGTTTCATGCTTTTTGCCAGTTCAAAAGCAGCCCTTGTGGCTTTCTCGACGTTATCAACGCCTATCCTCATCGCAGGTCTTTCCATCGTTGGCGCATGGATAACATACCTGCACTTCAGTTTTCCAGATGTCGTGGCAACAGCGGAGCCAACTTCAATTGGGGATTTTTTCACAGCCTCTTCCTCTATCTCCCTGCCACCTTTCCTTTTTATTGCTCCAGCCACGCCGCCGCCCATGTATCCCAAGGAATTGGCTGGATTCACGATCGCATCAACTTCCAGTTCGGTTAAATCTCCTTTCAGTACTTTTATTTTCATTTTTCTTCCTTCTTTTTCTTCTCCTCCATTTCTCTTTTTTCTCTTGCTATACCTCCTCTCAGTATCCTTATTCTTGCATTCAATCCATGTATAAGGTCTTCGTACTTTCTCTTCTTTTTTATAAAGTCGGCTTTTGTCAGTTTCTTTTCCCTGTACTTCCTCTCGAGCTCCTCTATCTTCTGTTTGTTCTTTTCTATCCTTTTCTCCAGCTTCTCTATGTTTTTTTCAAGCCTTTCTATCAATCCCATCTTATCCTACCCTTTCCCACAATTCTTTTCTGTGTGCTTCCAGCATGTTGTTTTCCTTCCCCAGATATTCGGCAAAAGTCTTTATTCTTTTCCCTCCGACTTTGTATGGCTCCTCAAAATGCTCTTTATATTTAAGATCCCTCAGCAGGTGATGGTCGAGGATTATCTCGGCTTTTGTATTTTCGATTATTTCCACCATATTCCTGGAAGCATCCTCTAAGTTCTTTTTGCTGAATTTCCATCCGAGAAACAGGGTGGGAGGTCCATCTATTACCAGTATATCGGGATTCTGGTCAATTATGTAATCCTTCGCCTCCTCTGTTACGGGACCCTGGACATCAGAGGCATGCAACAATCTCTTTTGTCCATCATCAACGGTTGTCATTATCACATAACCTAACCTCACTCTTGCTGGACCATGGAAAAACGGCGGAGAGAATCGAATCTCGGTTGAGCCTATTCTGTGAACGGAGTCATCGCAGTATATAATTTCGCACTTTTCCTCGAATCTCTCTTTGAAATCTCTCCCCCTCTCCTTCTGAGATGCATTTATGTTTTTCTCGATATCCTTTGCGAAGACCTTCTTTCCTTCAAAAAAGGTTGCATCCGGATCATAATGGTCGTAGTGGTAGTGAGATATCACAAAGAGGTCACAATCCCTGGCTATTTTCTCTATCTCCTTCTTTGTTTTTTCCAGCGCCTCCATCTCCAGAGGATGAGGAGGTAGTCCATATCTGCTTGGACCGAGGGCTGCGGAGGGATCTATGATCATCTTTACGTCCTTTGTCTCGACATATACAGAAAGAGACCTGACACCCAGAGAATCCGAGGAAATGGGAACGAACTTCATAATAATCCTAAAGTGGAAAGAGAAGATAAGTTTAATGTCTCTTGCTCCAGCTGTAACTCCTCATCCTGCTACCTTTTCCATAACCGCAGGCCGCACACCTCTTCTTTCTCACATGATATGCATGCCTTCCGCATCTTCTGCACCTTATGTGCGTCTTCCCGCCGCCGGATTTGGATGGAGTTCCCTTGCTCATGGTTCAACCCCCTAAGGTGGAGAGATGTATATAATATTATCTCCTCTTACTATGACCTTTTCTCTCTTCGCCACCGTCTCTCCGTTGATTATCTCCTCCGCATCTCTGAGCACGAGGTTCATGTGGGGCACATCGTATCCATCGAGTATGCCCCGGTATCCGCGATTGCCTCTCAGTTCGACGATCACTCTGGTATTCAAACTTCTGTGCAGGACTTCCAGCGGTTTTGGCATGATAGAGAAATTTAAACAACAAGTTACTTATAACTGTTTTCTTGATGGAGGGTCATGCTGAAGAACAGGTACGTCATCAGAAAGAAAGAGGCGAGAAGGATAGCTGATGATATCGGGAACATTTACGGCTGCGATTTTCCAGACAATCCAAAGATGGAGAGGGCAAAACTCCTCGATTTTGATGTTGTGCTAGTGGATAATTCCGTTGATTTTCTCATCCACGATGGTAGGATACTGTTCATACTGTCATCCATAGAAAAATACGAACCCAAAAGGAAGTTCGTGACGATAGATATGGGTGCGATCAAGTTTATTGCAGGGGGCGCAGATGTTATGGTCCCGGGAATAGTCGATGCCGATAGAGATATACATGAAGGAGACCCGGTATGGATTAGAGATGAGAATCACGGCAAGGCCATAGCGGTTGGCATATCTCTGATGAATGGAGGTGATCTCATCGAACTCGAGAAGGGCAGAGGTGTGAGGAACATACACTGGGTTGGCGACAGGATATGGAAAGCTCTTGGTGAAATTTAGTGGGTTTTTATTCGCGAACACTCTATATTAAATCCATGGGTCAAATATCTCTCGATTAGCAAAACTTTGCTCACGAGATAAATAGTTCCATCCCCTCCGATTGATGAGGATCATCTATATCCTCGTTTATCCTGTAATTTCCATTTCAGCATTCCATTTGGTGAAAATGCACTTAGATCTCCTCAGCCGGTATCCATCTCCACGTTGATGGGAAAAGCGATTTTACATCCT
>CAYSPA010000084.1:0-2791 GCA_964432835.1 uncultured Thermoplasmatales archaeon
CGGGGTTAGAAGGGGCGGAGCCCCTCTCCACAGTCCCTTATGTTACCGCTACACCACCCGGGCCATCTGATGTTCAGAAGGTGGATAAGATAAAAGGTATTTAAATAAATCGAAAAGCAAGGAAACAATGAAATTTTATCACTTAAAAATCGGCGTACTCTATCGAGACAGCGTGAGCATAACCTATGAAGAAGCTGTAGCTGGATGGTACTTTTATAAAAATGCCATTATATCCCAGTGCAGCCGGAAGCCAGTCTACGCACCATCTGAAATTTGAGAAAATGCTATACATAAAAATGAGTATAGGGAATCTGAGAAGAAGTAGAGAGATACTTAGCTTATTCAGGATATCGCTATATTGGGGCATTTTTTCCTGAAGATACTCTATCAACAACAGGGAATAAGACAAAATTGGGTAATAGGGATAAAACAAAATAGAAAAATTTCCATAGAATGTACCATCCCACACCTTAACCCCTTTTAACCCCTTAGTCCATACATGACCATGCGCAGGGCGTAGATATGTCTTCCCGTTGGGGTCATAAATAATTATCTCCTCTGCACCGAGGTACAGGGCGCCGAATACCGGCAGTGGTGACTGTAAATGAATAAATGATATGCCAATGGGTATCCAACAAAGAAATTCTAAGAAGTTTTCGAGGGAATCACTGGATGGAAGTAGCATACGTAAGAGCATGGCCACTACGAGTGCAGTTATAGATATGGGCAAGCGCACACCAAAATCATATATCCGTGAAAGCAGATCTATATCAAAAGATCTGTTGGCATCGACTCTCCCACATATAAGGCAGAACAGATTATCAACCTTATCCGAAATATTGAATTTCTTGCTTAATTTTTCGAGGAATTGTGTGTATTTCTTGCCCTTCAAGTACCTGTTGATTACTAATCTCTGTAACCTTTTGATATCGATACCTGATAAAATTCCCATATCTTTAAGCTTCACAATAGTTTCATTGAATATTCTGCATATCTCTTCATCCGTTTCTGCCTTTTCAAGTGATTCCAGGGTAATGTTGAATATCTCCCCAAGTTTAACATATTTCTCTTTGGAAATCTTCAAAGTTCTGTTTCCAAACTCTTTTCCGAATCCAGGGAACAAAATCGATATTTCCACAACATCTTTGGAATCTGTCTGTGATCTTTTCTCACTGTTCACAACAGAGGATGGCAGTATGGATAGAATAATCAGAGTAAAAACAAGATGAACCATCAATCTGTAAACAACCCTGTTTTTCAATCTGTACACCCCACATTTACAAATATTGTAAGAGCTTAAATAATTTTTGTACAAAATGGATTTACTCCTATTGAACATTTTCTATGGAGACCGCATGAGAGTAACCCATAAAGTACGCTCGATCAATTATTGGTACTTTTATGTATATGCCATAGAATCCTATTGCTCCAGGTAAATATATCTCCGTCCCATATGGATCAGCGTAGTAAAGGGAAAATATTGGAGAATAGAGTACAAACAGGGCAAAATCCAGCATTTCCATCATTGTTTCACTCACATGCCATCCGGAATATTCGTCCAGATAAATCTCAATATACAGAAGATACAGAAATAGTGGATAAAAAGGATAAGGGTTTAGGTATGAGTACGTCGAAAAACCTCCATGAAAAACACCACTCCAATTCTTGGCGCCATATAGACCAAGTGTCCACACATTTCCATGTGAAAATGTTGGTGGCAGACCACTATCATCCATATAGTGATGACCAAAGTATAGAGCCCCAGAAACCGCGATGGGTGAGTGTATCTTTAAGCATCGAATTATGTGCTCCGCTAAAAGGAATATCTCTTCAAGAGGGTGAGCGAGGGGCATATCATATCCATACTCCTCCAGTATCGCCAATCCAAGCCTTAGCAGTAGGAATAAAGAATCGATAGGAACACGTAAGACAACATCGTATATGCGAGAGATCAAGTCCATCTCAAATGTCTCGTTTGCTTCTCCATAAATGAGACAGAATGCATTATCAACGAAGTCAGATAGGTTTATATTTCTGGTTGAAGTTTTCTCCCAAACATGCCTTTTCCCCTCCCATAATCTGTTGACAATCCTCTCTTGTAATCTTTCCGCCTGCTCGTCTGATATTACGCCTATTTCAACGAGTTCTCGGATAGTTTTATTGAATACCTCGAAAGCATCTTTATCGCCTGCAACGCTCTGAAGAGATCTTAGACCATCATCGAATATTCTCGCAATTTTCTGACAAATTGTGGCATTCACTTGGATGGTTTGATCACCGATCTCTTCTAAACCGGGAAATGATATGGAAATCTCCACTGCATTGCTGCATATCTCTGACCGGTCAAAATATCCGTTGGCAACCCCATTCGAGTATATGGGGGATATGATAAGTATGAACACGAGAAGAATCTTCAACCTTTGGCATGCTTTTTCGATTCTTTCACCTCCATCCCAGAGTTACAGGGGCCACGCGTGTCGAAATGCATAGGCGAAAGCAGCCATATGTACTATACAGCAGAGTAGATAAACCAGTATTATCAGCATAACCACCTTCAAAAGTAATATCCGTCCTTCATCAGAACCTCTCAAGAGCCTTCCAATGATTTTCGACATATCGGTATACTTTTTTGGGAAAATGTCTTCACAGCTCTCTTCAGCCCGTACCGGTAGTGATGCTAACAATATCGACATCACGGTAAGATAAATCCCCACTTTGAAACCCAATCTATTCAGTTTTTCGCCCACATTTATAAATATCTTAATGTTGTTAAATAATTTTCTGTCTGGGG
>CAYSPA010000084.1:2891-4771 GCA_964432835.1 uncultured Thermoplasmatales archaeon
CCAGCTTCTCCCATTCAAACAAACAACAGGTAAGAAAGCTTTATGTATTTTTTACGAATTATTATTTTACGGGCAGGGGTAGCCAAGCCTGGTCAACGGCGCAGGCTTCAGGAGCCTGTCCCGGAGGGGTTCAGGAGTTCGAATCTCCTCCCCTGCACTTCCAAAATCTGAATTTTCGGCACCTATCCACGCTGGTTTAGATGGTGTATTTTCACACTCAAAACCCATTCACATGCAGCACATCCTCGAGTTTCCTCTTCGGAACGTGCATAACTCCATTTTCGTCTCTCCAGTATTCCACCGAATCCTTCATCTCCTCAACCACCGATTTCTCTGCAGGAAAACCGAGAGCGATCACGGAATGAACATCGTAATTGTCAGGTACGTTCAGAATCTCCTTTATCTTCTTTCTATCTATATTGCCCAGCATACAGCTTCCTATACCGTACGACCACGCGAGGAGCATCATGTTTTCTGCAGATAAACCAGCATCTATATCGCAGAACGGACTCACACCCTTTCTAACGAGTATAACGATATACGCAACGGGCCTCTCGCTCTCATCCGGCTTCCATTCTGGCTTAATATACCCCGCCCATCTGAGAGCGGAGAAGATTTTCTCACAGATCCCTTTCTCATTCACTATGATATACTCGAGCGGCTGGAGATTGGCTCCTGATGGCGCAAGGCGCGCAGCATTTACGAGCTTCTTAAGAAAATCCAGGGAAAGAGGAATCTGTTTGAATCTCCTTATCGTTCTTCTGGTCATGATAATCTCATCGAAGTTCATGAAAACAGAATCCGTGAGGGGTGTTAAATCTGTTCCGTTGAGATGGGACAAAATTTTTCTGGTCTGTATCCCTTTGGGTTATCCGGGTCTATTGGTCAATGCCATCGAGGGTGTTAGAGGTTAGATGTAAAAATTGCGGTGAAATCGTTTTCAAGTACCTGAAGATAGGGAAAGGAAGGCTATGGCACTGCTGGAAAGGGAGGATAATAGAAGATCATAGCGTAAGAGAGGGAAATATCGTGAAGTGTACGTGCGGAAACGTTATAGGCAAAGATGAGGGAAAGTGGATAAAACTCAAACCTTTTTCTGTTTGGTACTGAAGTAGGTGAGATACAAACTTTTATTCGGTGTTGCATCAATTTTAATTAGGGGAAAGTATATAACTTTGAGGAGACCGGTACAGGATGGATGATAACATGAATAGGATATTATTTTCTCTCTTTGCCATCTTTCTTTTAATATCTCCAGTGATATATCCAGCCATATCTGAAGGAGTTTGCATGGAAAAGACAGCGAAAGAGAACGATGCTGAGGACACAGAAAAGTTGGTTGACCACCTTACAGTAGAGCCGTGTTCGGACCCAATACCTATACAGATACTGAATCTCCTTCTGGGCTCAGCGGTAGAGTTCGGCAGTGTTACTTTCTACGATATCGTGAATGATGAGCCAATGACTGTGCATGTTAACTACTCGGTGATATGGGATGATAACCATGCAGTACTTGATAGGGGTTCCTTCAGGTTAAAAGTGACGGGAAACCTCTCATATGACATTCCCCATGGCTTCGGCATTATGCCCTCTGCCCTCATTCCGGATGTTTACAGAAAAACAAAAACAGCAGTCGGGTCTTACACCATCAGAGTAGAAGTGTATGTCGAGGAGGATAATTCAAGTAAGGTTGTGGAGGTGTCTGGAGTGATGTTCTATTACATATGCATGCTGTCATCTGGCCCATATCTGCTCACCGGTTTGAAAGTCATCCTGAGCCACATCGTGGGCAAACAGGCATATACATGATCTCATATACATCAAGGTCTGGGATCCATGAAAATCGTGCGAAAAACCATTAAACCACTCTTTCTTTCCCA
>CAYSPA010000085.1:0-4687 GCA_964432835.1 uncultured Thermoplasmatales archaeon
GCTGGAAGGATGAAGATTGCCGCCCCGAGAACCATCTTTGATGATGGTAGAAAAGCCGGTCAGCAAAAGAAACAGAAGAGGATACATTGATATCCAAATCTAAGCAAGGTACAAAATCAATAAAACGCGATTTTTGGGGTTGTTGACGGAATTTTCTCCATATAAACAAAATGGGCCCGCCCGGATTTGAACCGGAGTCCATGGCTCCCAAAGCCACGAGGATAAGCCAAGCTACCCCACGGGCCCTTGGAAGGATAGATGGAGCAAGAATTTAAAAATCTTTAGGAAATGCCACAAAGCATGGATGTTTTAAAGTTGATGCTGAAAATCTTCACCATCCTGCTACTATCACTTTTCATACTCTCTGTATATATAAATCCACTCATCAACTACCTGTATCATCGCGAAAACGCCTACACTGAAATAACAGAAAGAAGTATGATACTGAACACTCTCCTTATGCTCATCTTTCTTATCCTCATACCTGTACTCTGGCTGTACTCATTCAACAACCTCACACCAGGAGAAATACTACACCACCTGAAGCTGAGAAAACAGAACTTGGTAAGATCAATACCTCTCGCTCTGCTTGCTTTCTCATTGATGATGGTCGTTCTCCTGATAGCCGGGATGCTGATAAAATATTACACCGGCAGAGTCGAAAACGATGTAGCCCGGAGCATAGCAACAAAACTCTCGATTCCAGCCATAATATTCATAGGCATTGTCCAATCATCAGGAGAAGAAATCTTCTTCAGGGGTTTCCTTATCGAAAAACTTTCTTTTAAAAATAACAAACATGCCGGTGTTCTCCTATCATCCCTGCTGTTCGGCCTGGCGCATCTCTCCTATGGAACTTTATACCAGATAATCCTGCCCTTCCTCATAGGCTGTATACTTGGATACACGCTCCTGAAAAGCCAGAATTTAATATCTGTAATAATTCCTCACGCAATGCACAACACGCTCGCTCTGCTTCTCATGCACTACTACTTCTCGATAATTCTTTAAGTAAACTTGGCATACCGTATGGAGGTGATTCCAATGGAGAAAGAGAGGACGTTCGTGATGATAAAACCCGATGGCGTGCAGAGAGGTTTGGTAGGCGAGATCATATCAAGATTCGAGAAAAAAGGCATAAAGATAGTGGCCATGAAGATGCTGAAGGTAGATAGAGAACTCGCAGAGAAGCACTACGCGGTGCATAAAGGCAAACCGTTTTTTGAACCAACCGTCAAATACATAACATCCTCGCCGGTTATAGTGATGGTTCTCGAAGGTTACAATGTAATAGAGATGGTCAGAAGCATGGTTGGTAAGACCAATCCGCAGGAGGCGGCGGCGGGAACGATAAGAGGGGACTATGGACAACACATAGGCAGAAACATAATCCATGCATCTGACGGTAAAGAAACGGCGGAGTATGAAATCAACCTGTGGTTCAAACGGGAAGAGATATGTGACTACAAAAGGATAGACGAGGTCTGGCTGACTGAATAACCTTCTTCTTTTATCCTTTATTTGTTTGACCTTTGTTTTCCATCTTGATTATTATCTCAGGAGATAATAAAGAGCAAGAAATGTCAGTGAAAGTATCACCATGATGATCCATGCAAGATACGCTATCCTGAATCTCAACACCCACTTTGCTCTCTCTTCCGGGTCTTCAAGGAAATCTTCAGGAAACATTTCTCCTCTCCAGTATAGCCTTTATCCTTTTTCTTCTGAAGAAATCCTCCCTTTCTCTTTCCTCAAGTAGCATTTCTATTCTCTTCCTGGTCGCCTGTAATCTTGGAATCAGCACATTCTCGAGAACATTTACCCTTCTTTTTGTTTTCTCTATCTCGAGAGCCAGAGCCTTGACCGTTCCATCTATCTCCGCCAGGTCGATCAGTTTTTCCAATGCTTTCTCAAAGAGTTTTTTCGCTTCATCGAGCCTCAAACATGTATCCGAAAAACCATATAGAGGTCTCGATTTCAGATTCAGTTTCTCTCTATCCAACCTGGGAACCTTCACTCCCATGACATTCTCTCTGTGAAACTCTATCTCCCCAATCTTTTCCACAAGTTTGGAAGATATTTTTACTCTATTGGTGCCCATTATCATTTCAGCATCTATCAGAGCCTCGATCGCTCTTCCCAGTATCTCTCTAGCCTCCTCCTTTATCTTGTCTCTCTCCTTTATGGACCTGAAAAATCTTTCTACAAGGGCATCTCTTTTATCCTCCAGCAACTTATGCCCCTTTTCAGCAAGCTCCAGCCTCTTCCTTATTCTGAGCAATTCCATTCTGGTTGGTTTTACTCCTGCAATCACCTCTCCGCTCATCTTTTCTCTACCTTGGGATAGTACTTCTCGATATATTTCGGATCTATCTTCTTAAGTTCGGCTCTCGGAATTATCGAGAGCAAATTCCAGCCTATGGCCAATGTCTCTTCTATGGATCTATCCTCATCCTTACCCTGAGATACGAACCTGCTCTCAAATTCATCTGCAAATTTGAGATACGCTCTGTCTCTATCTGTTAGAGCCTCCTCTCCAACTATGGCAACCAGATCTCTAAGATCACATCCCTCGGCATATGCCGCATACAGCTGGTCGGAGACCTGAGCATGGTCCTCTCTCGTCCTTCCCTCTCCTATACCCCTCGCCATCAATCTTGACAGAGAAGGAAGTACAGCTATTGGAGGGTATATGCCCTTATTGTGAAGTTCCCTGGATAAAACTATCTGTCCTTCGGTGATATATCCCGTCAGATCCGGAATTGGATGAGTTATATCATCGTCTGGCATGGTAAGTATAGGTATCTGGGTTATCGAACCCTTTTTACCCTTAATTCTCCCCGCTCTCTCATAAATCGTCGCCAAGTCTGTATACATGTAACCCGGATATCCCCTTCTACCTGGAACCTCTTCTCTGGCTGCCGATATCTCTCTGAGGGCTTCTGCGTAGTTTGTCATATCTGTCAGAATGACAAGAACATGCATATCCAGATCAAAAGCCAGATACTCAGCACAGGTTAGGGCCATCCTTGGCAGAATTATTCTCTCAATTGTTGGCTCATCAGCCAGATTGAGAAATATCACCGTTCTCTCTATCGCTCCCGTCTCCCTGAAATCCTTTATGAAGAAATTTGCTTCTTCTTCAGTTATACCCATGGCACAGAACACAACGGCAAACTCCTCGCCCTCTCCCTTAACCTTGGCTTGTCTCGCTATCTGAGCCGCGAGTTCGTTGTGCGGCAGACCAGATCCTGAGAATATGGGTAATTTCTGACCCCTGACAAGAGTGTTCATCCCGTCTATAGCAGAGATTCCCGTTTCTATGAACTCTCTTGGATACTCTCTTGCTGTTGGATTTATCGGAAGACCATTTATGTCCATCATTTTCTCTGGAATTATATCTGGCAGACCGTCTCTCGGTCTCCCCATCCCATCAAAGATTCTGCCGAGCATGTCCCTGGATAATCCCACTTTCATTGTCTCTCCTGTAAATCTAACGGATGTCAATTTGGTATCAAGACCCTTTGTACCCTCAAATACCTGAACCACTGCCTTATCTTCCCGGGCTTCCAGAACCTGCCCTGTCCTCTCCTCACCAGTAGATGTTCTGATTTTTACGACCTCTCCATACGCTACTCCTCTCACACCCTCGACTATCAGAAGCGGACCGGTCACTTCTGTAACCGTGGAATATTCCTTTGCTTTACTCACCATATATTTAACCTCCCATCAGGGTCTCAAATTCTTTATTGATCTCCTTCTCTATCTTCTTGAATTCCTTCTCAAACTTTTCGTTTTCAACTATTTTCATCCTGGCAATAAGTTCTCTGCTTTTCATCTTCAGCACATCATCTATATGAATACCTTTTTCTATGGCACGCATCATCTTATCAACAAAGTCCAGTATTATCCTCAGCATCTCGTACTGCTTCTTTTCCGGACAGTAAGTATCCACCTCATGGAAGGCACTCTGCTGTAGAAAATCCTCTCTTATCATTCTCGCTCCTTCAAGTATCGCTCTCTCTCGCTGCGGAAGGGCATCTGGACCCACCAGCTTGACTATCTCCTGTAATTCGGCTTCCTTTTGTAACAGGGTCATCGCCTTTGTCCTCAAATCGGCCCATCCTTTCCCTATCTGCTCCCAGTGCTCTCTTACGCTATCCACATATAAAGAATATGATCTCAACCAGTTAATCGCAGGGAAGTGCCTCCTGTCTGCCAAGTCTGAATCCAGAGCCCAGAATACCTTGACTATCCTGAGTGTATTCTGCGCGACTGGCTCAGAGAAGTCGCCGCCGGGCGGAGATACTGCACCTACAACAGATACAGAACCTTCTCTTTCTCCCGAGCCGAGGGTTATAACTCTACCCGCTCTCTCATAGAATTCAGCGAGTCTCGAAGCGAGATACGCTGGATATCCCTCCTCTCCGGGCATCTCCTCCAATCTTCCGGATATTTCTCTCATTGCCTCAGCCCATCTAGATGTTGAGTCAGCCATCAGAGCGACATCATATCCCATGTCTCTGTAATACTCCGCGAGAGTTATACCGGTATAAACACTCGCATCCCTGGCGGCGACGGGCATATTTGAGGTATTTGCTATAAGTATCGTTCTGTTCATCAGGGGTTCTCCGCTCTTCGGGTCTTTAAGTTCTGGGAATTCTCTCAGAACATCTGTCATCTCGTT
>CAYSPA010000086.1:0-4654 GCA_964432835.1 uncultured Thermoplasmatales archaeon
ATGTAAATATGCCAACCTGTCCCGCCATAATTCAAATTCTTTTTGTCTTTCATGGCATCCTCCTTGTTGATGCGGGGTTCGGAATTTCGGACAACGTGTATTTCACGCAATTTCCATGGACTCAGATGTTAAAAATCTTGCGTCACAAGAACGATACTGTGTCCTCTGCCAATTTATACTCACTTCCTCATCACAATCTGCATGAACATTTCCGCATCAGAATATGGCCAGGAGTGGCCTCTTGACCTTGATATCTGGCTGATTTACCCCAAATTTTCAGGCTCTTTGTCAATTTATATTAACCCTATGGCAACCGAAAGTCCAACAACTCCTATGAGAACTCCAAATATTCCTCTTAGGATCCATGCCTTCATTATCTTTGTAGTCCTTGCACCCAACCATGAGAAGAGCATTGTTACAAGTCCAATTGTTAAGACATAGAACCAGTTTTGATATCCATGAATTGTCAAGTTCGTTGCCCCGATTGCAGCGACTGGTATCATCTGAGTGGAAGATGTGCCTATGGCGATATGCATTGGATAGCCTAGAGCGTTGAGGATGGGCATGTAGTAAATACCTCCACCGAAGCCGCAGAGACCCGTTGCTATCCCAGCTAAAAACATCAATCCCCCAAGTTTTGGTCCATGCTCTAGTTTCTCTACTTGATCAACCGTCACCCTTGGAGGCATTTTCCCCTTACCCTTTATGGAAGAATAGGTCATGTAGATTCCCACGCCAACGCATGCGATACCAAAGATCATCTTGAGAGTTGCGGATGGAACATACATCGCTATTTGCGTACCAATTATCACGCCAACTGCAGCTCCAACGGCGGCTACAATAACTCCCTTTTTATATACATGTTTCATCCTGTAATGCGCGATCACGCCCGGTATAGTGGCAATGGATATGACAGCCATATTTACTGCATATGCCGTTTTGATGGATAAACCCAAAAGCGCCATCATCATTGGTATCCTTAAGAAACATCCACCGATTCCAAGCCAGGTAGCTAAAAAGCCGGCGATCGCCCCGATCAGGAGTATCCACGCTATTTGCAGTAATACCGCCTCCATTGTTTAATACCTCCTTTTATTTACATCCAGGGCGTGTAACGGGTATTCGCGTAAATTTCTTGTATATTTAAAAGCTTACGCCATCCGAAGGTGCGCCACCACCTCCGGGTTTCAAAACCCTGCCAACATCGAGCACCTTGTTCCGCCATGATTCAGATCCTCTTTATATTTCATATGAAGTTTTCATAGAAAAAGGACTTTGTCGTGAGCAGATCATTTTCTAACCTTGCAATATCCTTTGATCGGACATTCTTCGCATTTGGGATTTCGCGCCCTGCAAATTCGTCTTCCGAATTCTATCAGTATCAGATGGGTTTTCGTTCTTTGTGCTGGCGGTATCTCAGATTCGAGTTTCGCTCTCAAGCTCTCGTAGTCATCTTTTTCATTGGCTATCCCCAACCTTCTCATTATTCTGAAAATGTGAACGTCAACGGGTAGAACATGCTCTCCCTTGATCGCCATCAAAAGGACATCCGCGGTTTTCGGACCGATTCCCTCTATTGCTATCAGCTTCTTCTTAGCTTCGTCGCGAGGAAGATCCAGTATTTTATTCAGGTTTCCATCGTATTTTTCGATCAAGTCTCTGGCGATATTTTTGATTCTCCTGGCTCTGACCTTGTACAGGCCAGCCGGTTTAATAACTTCCTCAATCTCTTTCACATTTGCCTCTGCCACATCTTCAATACGGTTAAACCTCTCGGCAAATCTCTCGATGGCAGTTTTCACGTTCTTCCAGTATGTTCGCTGAGAGAGGATCACACCAACCAATGTTTCGAATGGAGTGTATCTTTCCCACCACTCGTTAATTTCGTATTTCTCTGATAGAATTTTCACTATTTTTTGAAGTTTTGTTCCCATATTCGTCACTTGGCAGCGCTTGCTTTGCAGATGTATCTCATCTTACATTGCGCACATCCCTTTTTTCTCCCGAGCTGATTTATCGCCATTATCGCCAGGAAGCCAGCTAAACATATCCCACCCGGTAATAAAAATTCCCGATGCAGAAACATCGCAACGGGAATGGCGATGATTGGAATGATCATCAATAAACCCCATGTTAAGCCGGCGAGCTTCATTCCGAGTTCGTAATTACCCGACTTCTCTCCGAATAGATGCGAACTCAATTTACCCCAGCCCGTGCCACATAATTTGTTGTAGTAGTAGCAATGTGTGCATAGATGTTTTCTCAGAACAAATCCGAGCATTAAGAAGGCAAATAGCAGATAAATAATGGAAATTATCGGTAACCCGGCAAATCTCAACGCAGACATACCATAAGCGGCAAATCCAAACCAGAGCAGTAACAGAACATTTGTCAAAACAACCGCTGTTTTTGGATAATTCTCCAGCCCCTTTTCGTATAGTTTTTGTTCGCCCATATTTTACACCTCCTTCCCGTCTTCCATATTGTATGCGCATATTAAATAATAAATTATCCAACCCCTGAACTTGCCCCACCTTTCCGTGAATTTTCTAACGGTATCTCCAGATTGAAGTTTTCCGTCGAAGTAGAAATGTGAAACCGCTTTTCTAGCTCCGAGATCATCCGGGACGCAGAGATCCAATCTCCCCAATGTCGTTATCAGTATCAACTCGGCGGTCCACCTTCCAATTCCCTTAAATTTCATCAACTCCTCAATAGCTTCCTCATTGTTCATCTTTCCGATTTTTTCCAAATCGTATCCATCCGCAACTTTCAGTGCGAGCCCTTTGATGTACATAGCTTTCTGGCGGGATAACTTGCACTTCCTCAATTCGTTTTCATCTGCACCTGCCAAAACTCGTGGCGAGGGGAAGTCATAATATGGTTCGCCATCGATTTCTATTTTCTCTCCAAATCTTTTGACCAATTCCCCTGTCATGACATAAGCAACCCGTAAAGAAATCTGCTGTTGGATTATTACCCTGATCGCACCCTCAAATATACTCGCCCCGATTCCAGGGGGTCTCAGACCGTAAAGTTCTTTCCTTATCTTACGAAGTACCTCGTCTCGCTCCATAAAATCATACAATGCCCTAAGGTCTTCTCTTAATCTAAAAATGCCCATGATCTTATCCGAGAGATATCCCTTCTCTTTCGCATTGAGCTTGGAAAATGCGTTAACCACAAGCCTTGGTTTTTCTACAGTGCCAACAGAAGTAACTTCCACCGGAACCAATCTATCTCCAATCTTAAAAGCGCGTCTCCATATGCCATCTTTATAAATTTCTGGCTGTGGCTCTTTCGATGATGAATAAGATTTCCACTGCAGATCAAAATCATAGGGCGGAGTTGGTCGGAGCTCGAACGAAGTTTTATTCATGATGATCACTTAAATTCAATTTTTAAAATTTTTCCACACATCGTGCCAAATCAAAACTTGAAAATAGCGAACCTCGAAAATTGCGCCCGACGTGACGCATGTTTATACTCACTTCTTCGTCACAATCTGTATGACATCTCCATCCATCAGGATATGGTCGAGACCGACCTTTTGACCCTGATACTTGACTGATTTACCCCAGACCCGGGCATATTTGAACTTTCTTATAAAATCCTTGTGAAGTCTTTTACAGACATCCTCTATCCTGTTGCCCTCTCTCAGTATCATCGGCTTTGAATAATTCACTTCTCCTTTTGGTGGCTTTGTAAATACTCTTATGAGCCTGAGATTGTCATATATCGCTCTCCTCAACTCTTCTATCCCATGTTTGTATTTTGCAGAAACGGGCAGAACCTTCCATCCTTTTGATTCTATGGCCTTTACAATCCCTTCAACCCCTTTTTCATCCGCCAGGTCTATCTTATTGAGAACCACCACCGCAGGGATGTATACCCTGTTACCCATGAGCGCATCTATGAGTTCCTCTTCCGTAAGATCATCCCTGATTATTATGTCAGCATTCACAAAATACTCCGAAGCAATCCCCCTTATCTCCCTCTCAGAGAGTTTGGTATCCTGTGGTTTGAAAACCCTTATACCTCCATCTCCTCTCTTCACCACCTTCACGTATGGCTTCTTTCTGTTCAGCCGGAAGCCGGCGCCGTACAGCTCTTTTAAAATAACCTCGAACTGGTAAACGGGGTTGCTCACATCCAGCATGATGAGAAGCATGTCCATCGATCTCAGTGCGGAGAGGACTTCCCTACCCCTTCCTCTACCCTCGTTTGCACCCTCAAGAAGACCCGGAAAATCGATGATCTGTATCCTCGCACCGTTGAACTCCATCATTCCAGGAATCGCTTCGAGAGTGGTGAAATCGTAGTCTCCTATTTTGCTCTCTCTTTCGACAAGCGCATTGAAAAGCGTGCTTTTTCCAACACTTGGAAAGCCAACTATGCCGACGCTTGCATCACCTTCCTTCTTCACGGAAAAACCTTTTCCCGGTTTTCCTTTCGATTTCGCTTCCCTCAGTTCTTCCCTGAGTCTTGCAAGCTTTGCCTTAAGTTTACCGAGATGATGCTCCGTTGCTTTATTCTTCTGAGTCCTGAGAATTTCCTCTTCGATTTCCTTTATCTTTCTCTTTATCTCTTCGATCTCTGGCATGTTGCAATCAAGCAATTTTATTGCTATGGGCTTAATTAGGGTTTTTGTATA
>CAYSPA010000087.1:0-4167 GCA_964432835.1 uncultured Thermoplasmatales archaeon
GGATTAGTATTAAAAACTTGACCAGTTTTTTCCTTCCGGATGTTTGACCTCATAATTGTAAGATACGCGGAGATAGGTCTGAAGAGCGAGAGTGTGAGAAGAAGATTCGAAAGACAGCTCATCGAAAACATTCGATATGCCCTCAACAGAGAAGGTATCGTAGCCACAATACAAACAAAGAGGGGAAGAATCTTTTTGATAACCAGACAGATAGAACGAGCATTGGAAGTTCTGAAAAAAATATTCGGTGTGGCTTCGGTAAGTCCTTCTGCAGAGACATCATCCACCATGAAAAGCATAATTAAGAAATCTCTTGAGATGATGGCGGAGATCCCGAAAGATGGAAAGACATTTGCCGTGAGAGTGAGAAGAACGGGAAACCATGATTTTACCAGTCAGGATGTTGCTGTTGAGGTTGGCAGAGAAATAAAGGAAAAATACAATCTCAAAGTGAATCTCGAAAAACCTGATATTGAACTCTTTGTGGAAGTCAGAGATGAGAAGAGCTATTTATTTTTTGAGAAGATAAAGGGACCGGGCGGTTTACCTGCAGGAACTCAGGGAAAGATACTTTCGCTCATAAGAAACAGAAACGATATCCTCGCATTATGGTATATGTTGAGGAGAGGGTGCTCCGCAAGATTGCTGGTTGAGAATGAAGAAACCACACTAAACAAATTTGTAAGAGAGTGGTATGTTGAAAATCACGTTGAAATATCTTATGGGGAAATAGAAGAAAATCTTAAAGGGTGCATCGCAATGGTGACAGGTGAAACCATAGACGATATAAATCTTGATATGGATAAGTTCCTGAATATACCGGTGTTGAGACCCCTTGTATCCTTCGACGAAAGCAGATTGAGAGAGATGATAGAGAGGATCGGGATATGAGAATCCTGGTATTCGGCGCCGGCGCGATAGGCTCTTTATTCGGTGCAAAGTTATCACTGTACAATGATGTCACCCTTCTCTCAAGAAAAGAACATGTGGAGAGTATAAGAAAAAATGGGCTCATTCTCAAAGGAAAAACAGAGGGCATATACCGTGTTGATGCCGTATATGCTCTCGATCACTACACGGGAAAACCAGATGTGATAATCATAACCGTGAAATCATACGATACCAGAAAAGCCATTCAAGAGGTGGTAAACAGATTCGGCAGAGAAATTCGGGTGATGTCTCTCCAGAACGGTCTGGATAATCTGGAGAAAATGGAGGAATTTATCGGCAGAGAAAGGATATTTCTCGGCTTAACGACAGAAGGCTGCATCTTTTTGAAACCCGGTGAAGTGCTTCATGCCGGGAGGGGAAAAACGGTTGTTGGCTCGCTTGAAAAGAATGAATTTGTTCACGATATCGTTCATGAATTCAGAAGAGCGGGATTTGATACGGATGTTTCACGGGATATAATTAGAGACATGTGGAAAAAAGCCGTGGTGAATGCCTGCATAAATCCTCTAACCGCCATATTTGAGATCAAAAATGGTGAACTCAAAAAGGAGATACTCTTTGATATTGTGAAAGATATCTGTATGGAATCCGTGGATGTTGCCAGGGCACATGGTATTTATATCGAGTTTGAAGAAATGATAGAGGAGGTGAGGAATGTTATCGAATCCACATCCGAAAATTTATCCTCCATGTTGCAGAGCATCCGCAGGAAGAAAAAAACCGAGATAGATTCCATAAATGGATATATTTGTAAGGTTGGTAAAAAATACGGAAAAGATGTAAAAATGAACAGTTTACTCACAGACCTGGTGAAAATAAGGGAGGTTTTCACATGAAGGTATTCGTAACGAGAAAATTGCCGGAAAAGGGTTTGGAAATTCTCTACAATGAATGTGACGAGGTCGAGGTATATCCTCACGACAGAATACCGAGCAAGGAGGAGATTATTGAGGGTCTCAAAGGGAAAGACGGCTTGCTGTGCCTTCTCACAGACAGGATAGATAGAGATGTTATCTCGTCCAATCCCAAACTGAGAGCCATATCCAACTACGCTGCCGGGTACGATAATATAGATGTGGACGAAGCGACGAGAAGGGGTATAGTTGTTACGAACACTCCAGACGTTCTGACAAATGCAACGGCAGAACTCGCGTGGGCTTTGCTTTTTGCGGTGGCAAGAAGAGTGGTGGAAGGCGATAAATTCACCAGAGAGGGAAAATTCAGGGGATGGGCACCGATGTTGCTGTTGGGAAAGGAACTTAGAGGAAAAACACTCGGAGTAATCGGCGCCGGCAGGATAGGTACAGCCTTTGCTTTGAAGGCGAAATGTTTCGATATGAAAGTTCTGTACTATAACAGAAGTAGAAACGAGGTGCTCGAGGAAAAACTCGGGGCCAGAAAGGTGGACTTGGATACACTGCTCAGGGAGTCAGATTTCGTCTCCATACATCTGCCTTTGACGAAGGAGACCCACCACCTCATAGATTATGATAAGATATGCCTGATGAAGAGAGACGGCATTATAGTGAATACTGCCAGAGGTGCGGTTATAAAAGAGAAAGACCTTGTGAGGGCGCTCAAGGAGAGAAAAATCTTCGGCGCCGGGCTGGATGTATACGAGAACGAACCCGAGGTCAGTGAAGAGTTGAAATCTCTGGATAATGTTGTTCTGCTTCCTCACATCGGGTCAGCAACACTCGAGACGAGAACGGAGATGGCTGTACTTGCGGCAGAAAATCTTATAAAGGCTTTGAAGGGGGAGAGACCGAGGTATTGTGTTAATCCAGAGGTGTTTAAAGACTGAACACCCAGATCTCCCTCTCAGATGGAAGGTCTTCTTTTTCTATATCTATCTGATTGCCGACGTGGATAACTTTGAACTTGTTTTTGGCGAGGAAGGGATCCACATCAGATATTGGTAAGGATAGACCCTGAATTTTGTAGTGCATGGGAACGATTATTTTGGATTTGATCAGATTCGCGGTCTCCCATGCGGAGTCGGCATCCAAGGTATACACGCCGCCGACCGGAATGAAAAGAATATCGACCTCCCCTATCTTCTCTAAGATGTCTTTATCCGGGATGTGTCCAAGGTCTCCAAGGTGGCAGAATGTGATATCGTCGACCTTGAACTTGAAAATGATATTCTTTCCCCTTTTTGCACCTTTAACTTCATCATGGAACGACTCTATTCCTTCTATTTCGATACCTTTAATGTTTTTCTTTCCAACATCCCTAACTACTACGGAATCCTTCTTTTCCACGGTTCTCACGCTGTTGTGGTCATAATGATCATGAGAAACCAGAATGATGTCACCTTTCACCATGGGAGTTTCTATGCCTATTGATTTTCCGTCGTGAGGGTCGGTAACTATGGTTAAATCATCGGTGATCTCAAAGCATGCGTGACCGTGCCATATTATCTGTGGCAAGTTCTCTCCCCCTTTTTCCAAAATTACTTCGGATTTAAATAACTTGCGGAAATCGGGTTTTCCTGTAAAATCGTGATATGATTACTTTGCTGCTGAATTACAAAACACGTCATTAGAAATAGAATTTATCGATTTTCCACTAGATTATATGGATATCACTAAATTCTAGGAATACCCGGAAATCGGTACTTCGAAATTATTTGTGGATGAGCAAAGCTTCTATCGTAAGGTGTGCTGTACAATGGTATAATAACTGTAGGAAGTACCCAATTGCCTTCGCGGTGTCTGGAAATCTCTATTGACCAAAAGGTGTTACGTAATTAGGGAAGAGTTTAATCAATTATTTTTAAAATTTTTTACAAAAATTTAAATAGACTTGGGATATTATTTTTTGCCAAGGGGGTGATTTGATAGGAAAAGGAAAAAACGTATATGTGGTATTGTTAGTAATAGCAATAGCTACAGTGCCATTTGTTAACATTGCTAAAGCTTCTGGGCTGGACTTCAGCGCCACGGTTTTATCCGGAAAGCATGTTTTGGAGGAGGACGAACACGTCTACGAGACCTGGGAAGGAGAGCACATCGAGATAGAGGTGTGTGCAAGATGGATGAACGAGCCGGACCGACCAATATGTCTCTGGGTGGATCACAGTACTCTCCCAGAAGGCGCAGAGGTTACTCCAGATCCAGCCACCGGAGTCGGAGTGGCCTGCTGTGTTCTCTCTTGGACGCCTGCCATCGGCCAGGCTGGAACCTACAACATCACCTTCTATGCTGGCGAGGA
>CAYSPA010000088.1:0-4119 GCA_964432835.1 uncultured Thermoplasmatales archaeon
ATCAGGATTAAAACCTTCTTCCCCATATTTCTTCCCCCAGATTTTTCTTAGTTCGGAAAATATAATTAATTTTTACTTTATAATTTTTTTGATGATGGCTGGAGATATTAATGCACTACGATGGTTCTCCGCAAAAATATCCCGAAAAACAGAAACGGCAAAGAGTTTCATACCTCCGGATATGGATCCGGAACTTCTATCGTGGGGTCTGGTTCCATCTTCCTGCGCTTATTCTTCCCATCCATCATACTCATTTCTGGATTGCACATTATAAAAAGATTGTGGGACGGAGGTTATCAAATTCATGCCCGCACCGGGATTCGAACCCGGGTAGGAGGCTCCGCAGGCCTCCAGGATATCCAAGCTACCTCATGCGGGCTATTTGATGATATCAACCATTGCCACCTTTTCCAGAATAAGATCACTATATTTATCTTTGCCCACCGTTTCCATCTCCTCATCACCAAAACCCATGGCTCTCAACTTCTCCCTGCTCGGTTTCAGGACATCATTATCTATCCCGAAGCCGAGTTCCTCAACGATTTTCAATGCCTCATCTTCCGAAATCTTCCCATTCAAATTCTCATAATCTGATGCATCCATAAAAATGAACACAACGTTCTCGATGCCATCCTTTATCCCAATTTTCCGTATCGCGTTTTTTATCTGCCTCTCCCCAGAAATATACAGCAAAAGCTCCATGGAAAACTTCTTCATGCTGTTTCTCCCCTCTTCAAAAGCCCTCACCGCATGACGATATGCCGAAACGATGTGGTCTTTTCCACAAACATATCCCGCATCAACAGCAACGATCTCTATACCCCTCTCTCTGGAAATCTGATCAACTCTCTCCAGCAGTTTATCCGAATCCCCAACCTTGCCGGCGGCGCCCACGATTATCAAGACATCATCCCTCCTTCAACTCTCCAAGCTGTCTTTTTATTGACACAGCAAGTTTTTTACCAATCGACGGTATAGATGCGATCCTCTCCAGCGGAACACCTCTGAGAGAGTTCACTGTATGGAAGCCGGCATTGTACAGAGCTCTTGCTCTCACCCTGCCTATTCCCTTCAACTGAACGAGATTCAGTAATTCCTTTCTACAGCCGTATCTTATCCTGAGTACGAGGTCGTTGAGTTCCTTTGCCAGATCGAATCTGTAGATTCTTGCCAGTTCTCTCATTGAATGCACCAGCCATTCTGCGGTTTCGACTATGTTTCTTATATCGCCGGGACCCACTCCATATTTATCGCATATCTTCTTCTCGGGAACCTCTTCAATCCAGTCGTTCAGGAGATATGCGGTTTTCAGGCTCGATAAAAATATCTCGTAATCACTGCTGTAGAGGGGTGGTATTTCTGTAAATATATACTTCTTTACCTGCTCCAGATTTTCCTCCACCCACGTATCGCTCTCTCTCATGTAGAGGGACCTCATATCCGGGGTGTAACATATCGCCTGGAGATATGATATCTCTGAACCTCCACCAAATGGTATTCTCTCTATAACCCTTCTCAACTGAAGAGCGGTGAGAGGGTCAAGGTAAAGTTTCGTTGTCTTCACCCCAAATAACGTGGCTTTCAATCGACCATCATATATCTCTATAAAATCGTTCTCACTGAGGAATTTTATGGTGCGATCTATCGAATCGCCGAGTAGCTCGATGTCTGACTGGTAGGCATAGAATGTCGATGAGAAGAAATCCATCAAACTCTCCATATCTGGAGTAAATCCACACGCTATTGAAGAAAGAATGTGAAACCGGAGGGTTGGCTCAACTCCAAGTTTTGAGTAAATTGGCTCGGGTTCTGCCAGTATGTAATTGGATATGATTCTCCTCCTCTGCTCCTTATCCTTCGCTATGGTTATGGCTTCCCCCTCGGTATCGTATTTTGGTCTTCCAGCTCTCCCCGCCTGCTGCTTGTATTCGAGCACAGGTATGGGTTGCATCCCAAGACCAACTTCATATCTCCACAGGTCTCTGATTATCACGCGTCTCGCGGGTATATTCACGCCGGCCGCCAGGGTAGGTGTCGCAACGAGGCATTTTATGATTCTCTCCCTGAATGAATTTTCCACGATCTTTCTGCTCTCACTCGATAAACCTGCATGATGAAAAGCCACACCCTCTTTCACACATCTTGACAGGTCTTCGTCCATGGACGTCGGCTCCTCGGAGAGAGAAAGGATGTCATCGGCTATCTTCTCCAGTTTTTCTCTTTCATTCTCTATATAATTCTTCACCAAGTCTCTCAACTTCAGAGCCAGACTCTGGCTGGATTTTCTCGTATTTACAAAAATCAGAACCTGACCGCCGTCTTCGAGACAATCCCTAACAAGAGCCTGAATGGGGTCGGGCTTTGTTCCAACGCTCTTTATCGAGCCATCCGAGAATTCGATGATTCCCCTGTAATAGACCCCTTCCTTTAACTTCACGGGTCTCCAGTCAGATTTGACCAGCTCTGCATCCAGCCAGTTTGCGATATCCTCGGCGTTTCTTATGGTGGCAGAGAGGGCTATAATCTGTAAATCCGGATTTATTCTCCTCATTCTCGATATCACTACCTCGAGAGTGGGTCCTCTGCCGGGGTCATTGAGAAGATGAATCTCATCAACAACGAGAATATTCACCTTCCACAGCCATGATGCCTGATGTCTGATCAGGGAATCCGCCTTCTCAGATGTGCACACTATGATATCATATCGAGCTAATCTGGGATCTGATCTCGTTAAATCTCCCGTGGATATTCCCACCTTCAGCCCGATCTTTTTAAATCTTGAAAGCTCTTCGTACTTCTCTCTCGCAAGAGCTTTGAGAGGAACTATGTAGAGCGCCTTTCCACCTTCTCTCAGGAGTTTCTGGACTATGCCTATATAGGCAACCAGGCTTTTCCCGGCGGCGGTCGGCACGGAGAGAACGAGGTGCTTACCTTGAAGACACGGTGGTAATGCCTCTCTCTGAGGTGGATAGAAACTTTCTATTCCATCCTCTTCGAGTATTTCCAGGATTCGCCGATCAATGCCTTTCACTTCGTTTTTCAGCATTTTTGACTGATGAAAAGATGGAATCAATGAAAAACCTTATGCATACCTTTTGCTATTTATGATTTGATATGGGTCGTAGACAAACCCTGATGGAGAAATTCAGGCAACAGATGAAAGCGTACAAGAAGAAGAGAATGAAGGTCGACAACACCCCTTATCTCCCACCCGATGGCGTGGTATACATAATGGATTCGCTGAATCCCGAGAGACCCATGAGGGCAGTGGTTCTGAAGACCAGGACCAAGAACAAGAGGGAAATTATAGAGAGCATAGCGTGTCCGGTGTGCGGAAATCCGATGAAGTGGGACGACAAGTGGGAAGGGTTTATCTGCGAGAAACACGGAAAGAGAGCGATATACGAGATAGTGCAACCAAAAAGTTAAACAATTATGACCGGATACAAACTTAGGTGGAAAGATGGTTGAAGAGAAAGTTGGTGTTGTTGAGCACTTCTTCACAAAGATCAGCGTAGCAGCTATAAAAATAACGGATGGGGAGCTAAAGGTGGGGGATACGATCCACATCGTCGGCGCGACAACCGATTTCAAGCAGAAGGTTGAGAGCATGCAGATCAACAAGCAACCAGTAGAGGTTGCAAGACCCGGGGATGAGGTTGGGATAAAGGTTGTGGAGAGAGTGAGAGAGAAGGATGTTGTCTACAAGGTGGTGGGTGAGTAAACATGAAGGAGCTGGCGGAGGTTAGAGAGTTGCGGGTAAACAGATACGTAATAATAGATGATGAGCCCTGCAAGATAGTGAGCATAACAACCTCAAAGCCCGGAAAACACGGAGATGCAAAGGCGAGAATAGAAGCGATTGGAGTTTTCGACAATCAGAAGAGAAGCGTGGTTTATCCAGTGAAGCACAAGGTGCAGATACCGATCATAAACAAAAGAACCGCTCAGGTGATTTCGATATCCGGGGATACCGCACAGCTCATGGACATGGAAACCTACGAGACCTTTGAGATGGAGATACCGGATGAGTTCAAAGGAAAGCTCAAGGTGGGAGAAGAGGTTCAATACATAGAAGCCCTTGGGAAGAGAAAGATAACCCGCGCCTGAAAGCACATC
>CAYSPA010000089.1:0-4108 GCA_964432835.1 uncultured Thermoplasmatales archaeon
CCAGAAAAACGAAATCGGTATCGAGATCCTAGACATCGGCGGTGGCTATCCATTTCAGTACCATGAAGAAGTACCGCCTATAGAAAAGTTCGGAGAAGCGATCTCAGAATCCATCGATGCATGGCGCCGAGTACTTAATGACTTCAAACTCATCATAGAGCCGGGAAGATTTCTCGTCGCAGGATCAGCGATGCTCGTAACGAAGGTTGTAAACATTAAAGAGCTCTATGGTAGAAAGATCATCATAATAGATGCGGGAGATGACATGGTCATGGTTAAAAGGCATCACGTGGAACCAAAGATAAGTGTGCTATCATCATCTGAGCGAGAGGAGAAATACCTCATTGCGGGAAATCTCTGCCACTCCGCAGATTGGATTGTCGAAAAAGAGATCTATCTCCCGAGAGTTAGACCTGGAGATATTCTCATTTTTGAAAACGTTGGAGCCTACGTAATTAATCACAATCTCGCGTACGGTCTGAGAAGAACACCGGGGATATTCGTGATGAAGGAGGATGAGATCATTGAAGAGAGGCACCCCTTTGAAATCATCAGAGACATTTATTAGATCGTAATTATGTGAATAAAAAAATACATATACCTTACAATATATTCCCGCCAAGGGGTTTTTTGGATGATGGGGACAAGAAATCACCATATCCCAATCCTCGGTGTGACTTTCATTCTGCTAACTACCTTCATCCCATTAACGGTCTCATCAGAAACGATATCCTCTATCAGCCTATCGGGATACGACAAGGGAGTTTCATGGAAACCGGTCGTACCTCTGAAGAAAGTCATTCTCGTTAATTTTGACAGATACAACTATACAGACGATTTCGCCTACCTCTCTGCGGTGCCGGCGGCTATCTTCTATGATAAAACCGGAGACAGGCTGTTCTCGTGTCCTCTTCTGTACTATGTGGATCGGTTGAGCGACAGGGTAAAATCGCACCAGACACTTGATGCCAGAAAGGGCATAGATTACTTCATGGAAGATTGGCTAAGCTATTGTAATGGTAGATTGGATCAGATGATTCTGATAAATGTCGATAAGAGTAAGGTCGAGCGGTGGCCCGCCAGAAAAATTTCGGAAATAGGGGGTTCGGATCCGTATACCATATCTGCAGAACTTGCCCTCCACGAGTGGAGTTATTCTAAGGAAGCGGTTATCGCAGTCATAGATGATGAGATCAAAAATCCGGGCACAAGCAAGAGAGGAGTGATAGAGGGTACAATACCCGCAGGTTACACCATAGATAAAAAACCTATTGAGATGAAAGAACCACATATAGGTGTTGGTGGAAATTACAAAGCCTTTGAGGTTGAAGAGCCTTACAAATACATCATTGCTCACCTCACCCTGAAAAATCTCCTTAAGGATCTCGATCTCCAGCTTTATGATGACCAGTTAGGGATGACCGATGCTTCTTCGAGCTGGAATGTGTACTATGGTCCTCATGAGATAGCCGGTTCATACGTCTATCACTATGGTAAATGGGAGGTTGGAGTAACATACATGCCAACACAGAGATCAGAAGGAATAATGGAGAGCAAGTACAGGAATGTGGACGAAGATAACTCTCTATTGCCGATGTTTGGTTCTAAGGGAAACATGGTGAGGGTTGATGTTACACTCTACCCAGGTATAGTTTTAACACTCAACGATAGCATACCTTATGGTTGCAGAGATGTCGAGTTTAAACTCAGGTGGAATAATCCCAAAATCTCTCTTGGAATGGTAATCTTAGATGCCCATGGAGCAGAGACAGCCATGTCACCATCCAAGGATGAGATCATCAACGGAGATTATAGGGGTAGAGCAGAAAGAACAATAAAGTTGAAAATGCTCGGAGAGACAAAAAATGACAGTCACTATTCCATATGCATATTCTTCCTCGACAACATAACTCAGCCCGTTGATTTTACCATAGAGTACTCATGGCACCAGAACATAACGAGAGAGGATGGCGATCATCTTGCATCCGCTACAGAAGGTGCGATCCTAGCTAGTATACTCAATATACCTTTGCTATACACGTCCACGAATCATTTGCCCAAAGTTGTGAAAGATGTCCTTTACAAACTCGGCGTGGAAGAAATACATCTCGTTGATCTTGGTTCTCACTCCTCGCAGGGTGTGTTGGATGAGTTAAGAAAGATAGGTGATGTGAAGATTTATGGAAAGTACAAAGAGATATATAGTCAGATAAGAAACCTCACCGAGAGAAATGACATCGTCTTCTCAACCATTGATCCATGGACGTATTATTATGCCGGGAAACAGAAGCCAGCGGGAGAGTGGAAAGGCGCCCTGTTCATAGGACCGGCAGCCTACATAGCTGCTCATCATGGCGCACCTGTCCTGATAGTTGATAATCATCCTGAACTCTCCCAGGCTGTTGTATGGCATCAGAAGTTCTGGGCCGATACCGCACACCTATCAGCGAGACCACGGTTGCCATCTGTGGCATGTATGATACTAACTGGAAAGGCGGTCATCGATTTCCTTGAGAAGCTGGGCTATGATCTGCCCAAGAGTAAAGATGAGATTAAAACAATGATAACCGTCGCTGACCAGTTTGAGATGGGACCAACATGGGATAGGGCTTTTGTCGGAAGAGTCGTATCTGGAAGGTTCTGTGGCTCGCCAGTTGATACTTCATACTGGATATCCAGAACGGTTTTCTACCCCGCTCTGGTATTCGTAAATCCCGCCACCGATCCAGGAGGTATCAGGTTGATAAACGGAAGCAGGAGCATCATCAAACCATACGTGGGAAAACTTATGAAGCCCTTGGGTACAGACCTCGTTATCATTAAACCATCCGAGGAGGAAATATTCAGATATCCGGTTCTTCACACGTTCGATGTCTACCTGTACAAATTCAACCAGATTGCAAAGAAGCATTGGGGAGGTGTTTATACGAGCGCTAACGGGATAACCCCCTACGAGACGCCATCCCCACATCCAATAGACGTTGGTGTCACAGACAAAGTTGGAGCATACTATCCAGATATCAGCCAGACGGAGGTTTTACCGATCTATTGTAATAGAGCGGGATACAGCAACGTGTACTCAACGAATTTTTCTGCGGTTATCGAGAATCTCAATCGAGGAGTGATAATGTGGATGGCATGCGCACATGGAGGTAACAACAATAATGGCACACTCGCGATGTGGAATCCAGACAGTCCATATGTTAAGGAACCAAATCCCTGGAGAGCCTATGAGAGACCCCTATTATCACCAAAGAACTGGAATGAATTCATAGGGTACCTTCCAGAGATTTTAAAAGGGATGAATATAGACCTTCCTGGAGAGATATTCAAATTCTTGAGAATTCTCACCAAACCCATCGACATCATTTTAGATATACTGATGGTAGATAAAGGCTGTACCGAGAATCCCGATGTTGCGGTGACAAATCCTGATATCGGTAGATTTGGTAGGATACCTGCCATGCTATCGGATTCATTTGGTGTAGACCTGAGGATAAAGGAGAGCAAAGGGCTGAGCCTCATCCCCATTATTGGAAGAATCTTCAGATCATACCATGATGGCATAGTGATAGATCCCATGCCAGGCGGAGAGAATGTTATGAAAAAGTACAACGGATTTGATTTTGATAAAGCTCTGAAAAATCTTCATTCTGCAGGTATCCACTCCATCGCATGCCTAACGGCTCACACCTATCTTCATCTCACGTTGATAAGGCACGGTTCGGTGTATCAAATCATGGACCCGTGGACAACCTCATGGTACTCCGGGTTATGGCTCCAGTCGATACCGCGTGATATTGCTCTTGGTTACAGGATAGGAGAAGCATACGAGAGAGGCATGGCGATGGTTGGAGTAGAGTATCTGGTAA
Organism: uncultured Thermoplasmatales archaeon; assembly: GCA_964432835.1. Classification (GTDB taxonomy): domain Archaea; phylum Thermoplasmatota; class E2; order DHVEG-1; family B18-G2; genus B18-G2. Next base: position 3,873 of record CAYSPA010000089.1, read on the forward strand.
ACCAGTGGTGGTGGGATCTCTATGAGAACGTGGTATTCTATGGTGATCCGAGTCTTAGGGTATGGACGCCTAAAAATAATTACGGCGATGCAAACCACTGGGAGAGAGAAGATGTGAAGCCATTGAAATGGGATGGAAAGGAATTTCTCCACGTGGGAGGGCATGCCCTGTTTGGAACCACTGAGCATCCACGCGCGAGAACACCCTCGGACTGGATGCAGTACGGCGTGATGATA
>CAYSPA010000090.1:0-4004 GCA_964432835.1 uncultured Thermoplasmatales archaeon
GAAGAAAGAGAGTTTTAAAATACTTCAGGTGGGATCAGGTTGCAGAGAGGATACTTAGAATATATAAGGAAGTCATTTCAAGATGATGTACTGGATGAGATAGATGCAAAGACCAAACCCCTACTTGAGGGTATGCTACCATCCGATGATAAAGAGTGGTTGCTCACAAATGGTTTAGGTGGCTACGCATCAACAACCCTGATGGGCAATCTGAGGAGGAAGTTTCATGGCTTACTGATAGCGAGTTTGTCTCCACCTGTAAAGAGGTGGGTTTTTGTATCTGATATAGAGGATGAAATTTGCATAGATGGTGTGCCTCGGAGATTTAAAAATCACGCATTTAAGCTCTCCCCACTACCCAAGTTCATATGCGATTTCGGAAAAATAATCGTCGAGAAGACCTTTGTGATGCCCCATCGAGAGAATACACTCATCATCAGATACAGGTCTCTGGATGGATCCAACTTCAGATTGAAAATAAGACCTATTCTGAATTCGAGGCATTTTTACGACCTGAATGGCGGCGGCGTGAGCTTCCGCACCGATATTGAGGATGGAGAGATTTTGATAAAACCCGACAACGTAGATAAAAGTTTGAGGATAATCTGTAACTTTGCAGGGTTCAAAAGAAATTTCGTGTGGAAAGAACTCAGATATGATATTGATAGAGAAAGAGGTGAAGGATGGATAGATCACGGACTGGAAATCGGAGAGGTCGAATTGGTTAGTAAGGGTGGAGAAGCCTATGTTGTGTTCACTGTAGAAGATAAGGACTACGATCCGGAGCTGGAAATTAAGAAAGAGATTGATAGGAGAGAAGGTCTCATCAATGCATCGGGTTTGCCGAGCGAAATGTCTCCCTTACTTCTGGCTGCGGATAGTTTTGTCGTTAAAAGAGGAAATCATAGCACCATCATAGCAGGTTATCACTGGTTCACGGACTGGGGGAGAGATTCTCTCATTTCTTTACCCGGTCTACTTCTTGTTACAAGGAGATTTGATGATGCAAAATCCTTACTTCTAAATCTCTCGGGATATATGTACAAAGGGCTCGTATCGAATGCATTTACGGAGAGGGAAAACACTCCAATATACAATTCTGTGGATGCGTCTCTGTGGTTTGTGGATAGGGTCTACCAGTATCTGAAATACACGAACGATATGGAGCTCCTGAAGGACATCTGGCCAAAACTTGTTTCAATGGTGGAATATTTTGAAAAAGGCACGCTCTTCGACATAAGGGTTGACGAAGATGGTCTACTTTATCATGGACCCGGTTTGACATGGATGGACGTGAAGATTGGAGACGAATACATCACTCCCAGGGCTGGAAAGGCGGTGGAGATACAGGCTCTCTGGTACAATGCTCTCAGAATAATGGAAAAACTTTCCTTCCTCCTTGGTGATGAAAGGAATGAACATTACCATGACCTGGCGGAGGGCGCGAGGAGATCTTTCCATGATAAGTACAGAGAGTTCTGTGATGTCCTTGATGGTGATTTCTCGCTGAGGCCAAACATGATATTCCTGCCTTCTCTTGACTTTATCATGATAGGTCATGATCTTTCGCGCAGGATAGTTGAGATCGTCGAGAAAGAACTTTTAACCCCATATGGGCTCAGGACGCTGAGTAGAAACGATCCCAGATACAAGCCAAGGCTGATAGGGGATTACAACAAGGATATCGCATATCACAACGGCTGCGTCTGGCCGTGGCTTCTGGGATTTTTTGTGAGAGCGTATTTGAGGGTAAAGGGGTATAGCAAGGAGAACAGGTTGTTTGCGTTGAGGAGGTATGTGTTACCATTGATGGACAATCTCACCGAGGGGTGTGTGGGGAGCATAAATGAGATTTTTGATGGAGATTATCCCCATCTTCCTCGAGGCTGTATATCCCAGGCGTGGAGTGTTGGAGAGCTGTTAAGATGCATCGTTGAGGATATCTTGTACATAAGGCCAAAGTATGAAGAGCTTTTCAGGTCCTGCTGATCTGGGATGGACGAGCTTTTCAAATCGCTTACCAATTAAATATCTTTACGTTAATCTTATCTTCTCCTTTCTTTCCGGAGTTATCATAAGCAACAACCTTTATTTCATACCTTCCCATGGCGAACTCATCCCAATGCCATAGATATGGTACATCGTAGTCTGTAAATCTCAAATCGCCATCCACGTAAAACTCCACTTTGCTTATCTCTCCCATCGCATCGGCTTCGATGGTTATGGGTCCAATTATCAGTGTACTGCCAAAAATAGTTGGGATTATCTGTCTGCCAAAGATGTACAGATACCCATCTGAAGGCTTTTTGATGCAAACCGCTGGTTTATTTTCCTTCAAGCAGAGAATTCTAGAACCGTATGCTGGAATGGAAAGAGTAAAATTGCATGGGTTTTCAACTCTGAAGGTTTCATTATTGAGCATATCATGCAAAGTGGTACCATTCTCTAAAAAGGATAAATCAAGGGTTGAGGTTGCCTCTCTGTTCAAGAAATTTATCACCACAATTACCCTTTCCTCTCCATCCTCCCTGAGATAAGCATAGGTCTCATCTCCAGATTTCCAGATATTCCTTATGGAGCCGTATTTTAGAGCATCGTTGTTATTCCTGATGTTCAGGACTTTTTTCCAGTGAGCTCTTCTATCTTCTACGGGATACTTTATTTCTTTGATACCGAGCCAATCGAGCAGCTCTTCTGGAGGTTCCTCTATTATCTCCCACTGGGTTACTTTGGGCACGCCTGGTATCGTACACAGGAGTGTAACTGTTGGGAAATATCTTGGATCATTCAGGAAAAAGTTAATAGGAGCAAAATCAAACATGTTCCAGTTCCTCCACATGCGGTATCTCGTCCTGCCATAACTTATTGGCTCATTGTTTAACCATTTAACAAACTCATCAGATGAAATTTTATTTTGGAGGACGTAATGACGTAGTATTATAAGCGTGAAGACATAGTCCTCGCTTATATCCGCAACTTCATCCATATCGGTGAAAGGGCGATAATGGGGATAGTTGCAAGCCCAGTCGGAAATCCATGGATACGTGCAAGGGTCTTCGGATGTGAAGACTTGATCGGGCTTTTTGATACTTCTTAATGTTCTGTACAAGCGTAGCGGAGAGTAATTTCCGGGAACTGCAGGATCTGGACAAAGGCAGTGCTCGCAACCATGCCAGATTGTGTCTCCAGAGAAACAGTAGGAAATGGCTGGATGATCTAATCTAAGTCCATCAAATCCCCTCCCATTTATTTCCCTCTCATATAACTCTTTGAATATTCTGATGACATCCTCACTTTGAGGATTAACAACTAAGCCAAAACCATTGAACTCGCATGCATATTCTCCATCCAAATTTCTTACCAATATGTCTTTATCTCTGTGGGCAATCTGATACTGATACAGATATCCTCCTATCCCTTCTCTGTCATAATCAATTGTTTGAGCCCAGGGGGCAACTCGCCCCCTGCATACTGGCGAGGGAGGGGTTGTGGTTGCGATCTGGAACATCGTTATCACTTTAAGTCCAGCTGCATGGGCTTTATCAAGAAAATTGGAAAGATCCTCCTCAGTGCCTCTCGCGGGATCGAGCTTCTCATAGTTCCGTACCTGCCATCGAAGACCCGGTGCAAATGAGTTGCAGTGCTCCCATATGGGAACGAGTTCGATGAGTTTAACCCCAACATCCTTTAAAATTGGAATCATATCAGCAAGCTCATTAAAGGTGGTTGTTTTCAATATCAATTCCTCGCAAAAGGTTGCCCCCTCCTTAATCCAGGAGTTTTTATCTTCTCCGTCAGCGAGACCATTGTACGACTCTTTCAGATCAATTAGAGAGTTTTCGTTAGTCCATCCACATGTCCTTAAATTACCTACCAGATTTGTTGTACTAGACGTTATCATTAAGCACAGTATACCCATTGCTATTAGCTTCTTCATTCTTATTTCCCTCCCAAATTAAATATTATCACATCAATTTCATCCTGTGCCTTGTTTCCTTCATCAT
>CAYSPA010000091.1:0-3896 GCA_964432835.1 uncultured Thermoplasmatales archaeon
GGTCCATGAATACAAATTTTTAAAACTTCTTTTTGCTTACCCCATAATCATGAAGAAACCCCAGATACATCCTTCGTGCTATATAGATAAAGATGCTGTCATAATTGGAAATGTAACCATAGATAGAGATTGCAGTGTGTGGCCGTGTGCAGTTATAAGAGGTGACAGAAACAGAATAGTTATTGGCGAAGGAACAAACGTTCAGGATGGTTGCATAATTCATACTGACGATAAACATGAAGTTGTTATAGGGAGGAATGTCTCCATCGGACATGGTGCGATAGTTCATGGTGCCATAGTGGAGGATAACTGTCTTATAGGCATGCACGCAACCATCCTGAGCGGAGCAAAAATCGGGAAAGGTTCACTTATCGGTGCAAATGCCCTTGTGCTGGAGGATATGGAGATACCCGACCACAGTCTCGTTGTTGGTGTTCCCGGGAAGATAGTAAGGAGAGATGAAAACCTTGAGAAATACATCATCAAAAACGCCGAGGATTACAAAGGGCTGGCAAAGAAGCATAAGGAAGAAAATTTTTTCAGGTTCCCTTCACCCTGACCTCAAAAAGTTTACCTTTTCTTTCTATGACGATTTTCACCGGCAGAAATTTTTCCATGAGCCATGCGTTGGTGCGCGCGTGCCCGGTGATCTCTCTGGTAAGGAAGAAAGACTCTTCTCCCTTTGTCGCGGCAACGAAGGAGAGATATATGAGTATCTGGTCAGCCATGTGAGTATCCAGGGATTCTCTCGATGACATCTCTTTAAATATCTCTTCTGACGTTTCTCTGCCCAGTTTATCCGATGGCAGTCCTCTCTCGCCGACGCTCGAGGCGCCGATTACGCTCTCTTCCCCCTCCGACCAGAGTGTAAGGGAGACACCTTCGGAGAGTGACGAGTCATCTCTCTCCACATTTATTTTGCACGGGATGGATTTTTTAACGAGATTTTTGACAACGGCATGCTCAATCCTTCTTGCTATATCATCGCGAAGTTTTGATATGGCTATACTTCCCTTTACCTCATTGTAATCCTGCTCCGAGATCTGAAGGGGTGAGAAACGATTTACCGGATTTAAGGTTAGCTCAACCTCACCCCCTCCCTTAGGATAGAAGCCCCGCCTTATCAGTTTGGCATCCACATCCACGCCCATCTTGTTAACAATGGGCAAAAACACTTCCCTGAAATAATTCCATGTGGGAGACCACTTTACGTCGGTTCCTCCACTGAGCTTTATACGTATAGCCCTTCTGATGTTGAACGCCAGAGGGATCACGGTTTGAAGAACGAGCGTTATGCTTCCGGCAGTTCCTATATCAAACTTGTAGTCCTTCTCTATCAATTCTCTGGGATAAAATTCCACGATGGATGAGCCTATCTCCAGACCCTTTACATCCGCGTTTGAAAGCTCTTTGAGAAATTTTATAGCGGTCAGATGCTGGGCTCTGAGACCGGGATTCGGTCTGTTTGCCCTTATTTTCGTTATCCTCACGGGTTTTTGGGTGAGAACGGACAGCGTCACGGTACTTCTCAGTATCTGCCCCCCTCCCTCACCATAGCTTCCATCTATCTCTATCATTGTTTATTCCCCTCCAGCAACTCGAGGAGCATCTCCAGCGCGGCGGCGCAGGCGCTCTCCTTGTTCTCTATCCTGTTACCTTTGAACAAAAATTTTCTGACGGTGGTCTTTTCCTTCGTCGATAGACCAACGTAAACGAGACCAACGGGTTTATCCTTTGTTCCTCCAGTCGGACCCGCTATGCCGGTTGTTGATATGCCTATATCCACTCCAGATTTCTTTCTTACACCTTCTGCCATCTCCCTTGCGGTTTGCTCGCTCACTGCGCCATATTTTTCAAGGGTTTCCGGAGAAACACCGAGTAATTCCATCTTCGCCCTGTTACTGTAGGAGATGATTCCTCTGTCGAAGTATTCCGAACTTCCGGAAATGTTTGTGAGGAGGTTTCCGAGCATCCCCCCTGTACATGATTCTGCGGTAGCGATTTTCAGTTTCTTCTCTTTTAGCAGGTCTGCGACTTTCTCGAGGATATCACGATTCACACCTTTCATGATAATGATGAAAGTTTTAAGAATAGAAAAATTTTAACACTCCGTGCAGCCCCGTGGTGTAGTGGTCAATCATGCCGGCCTTTGGAGCCGGCGACGGCGGTTCGAATCCGCCCGGGGCTATACGGGATTCTTGTCCCTCTTGCATCCTCACCAGGGGATTTCGCGTTCATGGTAAAACCTTTGATGGTCGAACACTTGGCTTGATGTCCATTATTAAATTCTAATCATATAAGTACAAAAAACCATATAAAGAACGAGCCACTATTTCTATACGAAGGACGATGATATCATTCGAAGAATACATAAAAAAGGTTGAAGAGAGGATCAAGAAATACATACCTCCTCGTAGTGAATGGGGACCGGTTGAGAAAGCATTGTATGGAGTAAAGGATATCTACGGGGTTGACCCAAAAGAGGCAAGAGAACTGCGATTCAAAGCCATAAAGTTTCAATTCAGCAGGCAGTATGAGCAGAACAGATTCTACAGAAAACTCTGCAGGAGCCAAAATATCGCTCCAGATGACATAAAGACCGAAGATGATTTCAAAAAAATACCGTTGCTGGAGGACAGATTTTTCAAGAGTTATCCCGAGGGCAGGGATTTCGCTTTCTGGATAGCGAACATTTATACCGGAGATCTGCCAGAGATATTTATAAACAAAAGAAATCCGAGAATAGATGATGTGCTGAGAGAATTCAATAGGAGGGGGCTGAAGATATTTTACAGTAGCGGAACGAGCGGAAGACACACCTTCATTCCAAGGGACGAGAAAACGTTCAATCGAACGATCTACGGTGCAGCGAAGGGATTCGCATCGATGGCTTATCCCAACCTGGACTTTGAAAGGGTGCGGGGGTATATCTCACTCTATGCTAAAAATATCAATCTTTTTGCGGGAATAATGGGGGGCATGCTTTTTGATTTGCTGGAACATGTGGACTATGGAATCGTTCTAAACATAGAGGTGACAACCAACATGCTGCAGGCGGCGATGAGGGGGAGGCAGAATCCGATAATAAGACTGGCTTCGCTGTATATCGACTGGAGAAGAACCAAGAAATTTGTAAGATGGTTGAAGGAAAGGCACAGCAATAAAGATGATATAGCTTTACTCGGCGCCCCTTTCTTCTTGAATCACATAATGAATCTGCTCGAGAAAAAGGGAATGTCTTTCGATTTTGGCGAAAAAAGCTTTATCGTCACGGGTGGTGGCTGGAAGGTAAGAGAAAATGTCAGGATAACCACGAAAGAATTCAGAGAAAAGGCGGAGAGGGTACTGGGCATACCTCAAACGAACTGTCTCGATGCCTATGGGATGGTTGAGGGAAATGGCTTTGCTTTCCACTGCCCGGAGGGACATTATCTCCATCTTCCATATTCGTTTTATTATCCCATGGTTATAGGAAAAGATGGAGAGAAGATCGAGTATGGAGAAACCGGAAGATTTGCTTTTTTAGATGCCCTCGCCGATAGTTACCCCGGATTTATAATATCCGGTGATGAAGTGAAACTACTCGAGCACTGCCCAGTATGTGATAGGCCTGGTCCCGTCCTCGAGCCAGAGATTAAAAGAGCGAGGGGAGAGGAAATAAGGGGATGTGCCGAAGAGGTAAGAAGAATGCTATCTATAGGTTCCAGGTGATGTAAGATGACGGAAGGAGACATGGAGGAAGTGACATCGAAGGGGTTAAAACTGGTGATGGTAAAAGGCATCGTGGCACTTGGTTTTGTACTGGCGACCAATCTCAATAAATTCAGAGAGCTTGGAATAGAGGCAAAGCATGTTAAATACGAAAGACCTCCAAGGCGGTATGAGATACCGGAATA
>CAYSPA010000092.1:0-3715 GCA_964432835.1 uncultured Thermoplasmatales archaeon
TTCCAGCAGAGGTATCCCAAAACCCTCGTGATAGCTTGGCATGAAGAGTATATCCGAAATCAGGAAGAGATCTCTTACAGCAATCTTATCGGGTGTCAGCACCTCTCCATCGCTGAATCTGTAGCCCGCCAAGAATATGACGTCCCCGTCTACACCGAGAGATCTCGAGAGGGTCAGGAGATTCTCACGGTATTCTCTATCTCTCATCTCGTGAGGATCGTGAGCGCCCGTTATCAGCAACTTGGCATCAAGTCCTCTGTCTTTCAGCGCTTTTAGTACCTTTATGGAGAGTTCCATGTTTTTCCTTGGATGGAGTCTGGATGGCTGCACCATTATAAAATCTGGCTTGAGAAGCTTCAGCTCATCAATCAGTTTTGCGGTAGTTGGGTCGAGTTTCAAAAAACCCACGGGGTCTATACCATTCGGGATGACGCGAAACCTCCCCTTCCCACCGTATAGATGGTAAAACAGTTTTTTTCTGTATCGGGATATGACAACGTATTCCATATTTTCATTGTATCTCCGCAGTATCTGAAAGGGACTGCTTTTGAGATAATCCGGATAACTGTCATAGAAAAATGGAGAATCATGACACCAGTTGATAACGGGGAATCCATCGTCCGCAATTCTGTGGAGAGCGTACGTTAGGGGGAGATTGTAGTGCATGGTTAAGACGTTATGGACTATAAGTACATCAAATCCCCTTATCGCATTCTTCAGATACTCATAAATTCTGTCTATCATATCCAGAAGGGGTTCTGTATCCTCTCTTTCCACAGCCTTCTCATGGAGGCGAACGATTTCATCGTTTCTTGAACCGAGGAGGGGGGTGGTTTCCACATCCACGTTGTTCAGAAATCGCTCCCCCGCGCCGGCGAGAACCTTGACCTTGTTGCCTCGTTTGGAAAAGACCTTTGCCTGTTGACTCAGAACCTCCTCCACTCCTCCAACCACGGGGGGACATGAATAGTGAAGGAGAGCGATTTTAAATCTCTTCATTTCCCCGCAACCTCCGGATATCGCTGGTCTCGGCAAAACGCCTTCCATAGAAATATTTTTTCATTGAGTCGCAGAGTGTTTCGTTTGACTCTTCCATTTGCAATTACCATGGGTGAATAATCTCTCTTGAATTTTGGAGCTTAAATGTGAAGGGGTCGAATCATCATTTTATCTCGCTTTATTTCCCTTAGTCCTTGACTATAACCACATCCTTTACTGACTTCACGGAGTCGAAATCAAGAACTATGTGCCCTCTCTCGTCAAGATGGTACAGTCTTACATCAATATCCTCAGAGGGTTCCACGAGAAGATTCTTGAGTTCCCCCGTCCTCTGATCCATGGTTATGTTTCTCAGGATGCCTATTATGAGTCCACCCTCGGTCATCACGGTTTTTCCTCGCAATTCATTCTCAAATATTCTCACTCACCATCACCTCTTCACAGATACTGAATCTCCAACTCTCTTTTATCCCTTTTGGCGAGTCTTTTTCCGAGTTCCTCTTCAAATTTCCTGTAATAGTTCATCATTTCCTTTGTTATGGAACCCCTCACCACCTTGAACGCCTCCTCAAAATCTTCGAGGGTTACCTTCTTCGCGTTTTCATTTTTTCTTATCGCGTTCATCGCCGCCTCCCTGCACAGGGATTCTATATCCGCTCCGGAGTATCCATCCGTTCTCTCCGCAAGGTCTTCGAGTTTAACATCCTTCGCGAGGGGCATGTTCCTCGTGTGTATCTTAAATATCTCCAGTCTCGCTTTTTTGTCGGGGGCGGGGACAAGTATCAATCTGTCGAATCTTCCCGGTCTCAGTAAGCCGGGGTCGAGTATATCCGGTCTGTTGGTTGCACCGATTACAACAACACCCTCGAGACTCTCGAGGCCATCTATACTCGTCAGGAGCTGATTCACGACACTCTCCGTAACGTGAGAGCCTTCGTAAAGCCCCCTCCTCGGGGCGAGAGCGTCTATTTCGTCGAGGAATACGATACATGGTGCAACCTGTTTTGCCCTCTTGAATAACTCTCTTATCGCTTTCTCGCTTTCTCCAACCCATTTACTGAATATCTCGGGGCCTTTTATGGAGAGGAAGTTTGCGTTGCTTTCATTCGCTACAGCTTTCGCGAGCAGGGTTTTTCCGGTTCCGGGAGGACCATAGAGCAATATACCTCTCGGAGGTCTTATGCCCATCCTCTTGAAAGATTCTGGCTTCGTTATCGGCCACTCCACCGCCTCGATGAGAGCCTGCTTAACGTCCTCAAGACCACCGACATCGTTCCACGTTATCTTTGGAATTTCAACGAAAAATTCTCTTATCGCCGATGGCTCTATCTCCTTCAGCGCCTTTTTGAAATCATCCATTGTCACGACCATCTTTTCGAGGATTTCCGTCGGTATCGGTTTTTCCAAGTCTATCTCCGGTAGATATCTCCTCAACGCGTTCATTGCCGCCTCTCTCGCAAGGGCGGCGAGGTCGGCGCCGACGAAGCCGTGGGTGATATCGGCGAGATAATCGAGATCTACATCATCGCTCTTCGGCATATCTCTGGTGTGAATCTGCAAAATCTCCTTTCTTCCTTTTCTATCCGGCACGCCTATCCTTATCTCTCTGTCAAACCTTCCCGGTCTTCTGAGAGCGGGGTCAAGGGCGTCGGGTAGATTGGTTGCCGCTATGACGATAACCTTCCCTCTCCCCTTGAGACCATCCATCAGTGTGAGGAGCTGTGAAACGACTCTTCTCTCCACTTCCCCATGAACCTCACTTCTTTTTGGCGCTATGGCATCGATTTCATCTATGAAAATTATCGCGGGAGCGTTCTTCTCCGCCTCTTCAAACACCTTTCTCAGATTTTCCTCGCTCTGTCCGTAGAACTTGCTCATGATTTCCGGACCGTTTATAGCATAGAAGTTTGCACCGCTCTCGTTTGCCACAGCTTTGGCTATCAGGGTTTTACCGGTACCCGGAGGTCCATAGAGCAAGACACCCTTTGGTGGGTCAATGCCGAGTCTATCGAACAACTCCGGATGCTTGAGGGGTAGTTCTATCATCTCTCTCACTTTTCTGAGTTCTTCCTTCAGCCCCCCTATATCCTCATAACTGACCCTGGGTGCTTCCAGTTCTCTCAGAGAGGGTGCCTCTTCTTTTACAATCAGTCTCGTCTCTTCGGTTATAACGACAACTCCCTTGGGAATCGTGTTGATTATACCAAAGGGCAGGGCGCTTCCAAAGAGCGCGATGCCCGGAACGATGACCGTATCCCCTTTGACGACGGGTCTTCTGAGAAGACCTCTTCTGATGAGATTTTCGATCCCAACGCCAAACTGAATGTGCTGTCCTTCCGAGATGAGGGGAGCCATCGTGACCTCCTGCGCCTCCTTGATCTCTGCCTTTCTGACCCTCACGGAATCGCCGAGAGATACCTTTGCATTTTTTCTGGTGAGATTGTCAATTCGTATTATGTGTTTACCCTCATCACTTGGATGGGCTCTCCAGACGGTGGCGGCGGTGAGTTTCTCCCCTTCTATCTCTATGATATCTCCTATTGCAAGGTCCAGTTCTATCCTGGTCTGGGTATCCACTCTCGCTCTTCCATAGCCAACATCCTGTTGAAACGCCTCTGCAACCTTTAGATATACCTCCTTTGCCCTCGCCATGAACTTCCCCTCGGCTCGAAACATCATGAAACCATGTAAATATAAATCTTTCTGTTGGATGCAA
>CAYSPA010000093.1:0-3509 GCA_964432835.1 uncultured Thermoplasmatales archaeon
CGGTACATGCAGACTCTTATACATTCGTCACAGATGACAACGGGTCGGCGGAGGTGAAAATACCAAAGAGCGGAACTTACGAGGTGTACGCGGAGAAGGATGGTTACGTGAGGTCGGAAAAGGTCAGTATAAAGGTGGAGAGAAGCAGTTTCCTGTTGTGGCTGATAGAGACGCTCATTTATCTTCTGAAAACGTTCATACAGTACCTTCTGCAGTTCGTCAAGCTATTGCTCACAAAAGCGGTGTGCAAGATTCAGAGCGTATTGCAGATGGTTCTCGGCTAATTTATCCTCTCTCATTTCTTTTCTTTTGAAAAAAAAGCGACCCGAAGAATTTATACTGGAAGATGCCACCCACGATGATGTTCATGTAGTACGTTATGAATCTCACCGGCTCGCCGCCCGCCATCGACGGAGTGATTGCGGGAGAAAGAGATTTGATAGAGCTATGCTCGTGCCTCTCTGAGATTTACCCTGTATCTTCTATCGACATAACCGCTTATAACAGATAACAGGGAACCCCCATACTATCCACGATAAGATGTGAAGAAGTATAGCTATCATCAACCGGTTGATCTGTACCTCTCTGAGTTTATCAAAGGATGATCTATCAAAAAGTGAACAAAAATATTATCGTGATGGACACCAAACCCAAAATCAAACTGATGATGACCGACATGTACTTTTGTCCATCTGTCTCCATCGACCAGAAAAAGATATATTTGATTTACGGTATGTTCCCGATGCATGAAGATCTGTGTATACTTGGAGGGGAAGGGACTGATAAAAACGGGGGGAGTGAGAACAGCGTACAGTAACAGGATAAAAGCCTGCAGATATGGTGGCATGGAGGTTTCAACATCATTGTCGGATCAGGATTTTGACATACTGCAGATAGAGTTTCCGGGGATAAATTCATTGTTCTACGCAAAAAAGTCAAGAAAGGAGGGGAAAAAGGTTGTTATTGGCACTCATATCACCGCGGAGGATTTCAGAGACACCTTTGTGTTTGGGAATAAAATTTTTCCATATCTCAAGAGGTTCCTGAAATTCGCATATTCAAGTGGGCACGCCCTCATCTCCCCTTCCGTTTACACAAAGAGGCTGATCCTTTCATATGGTGTTAACAGACCAGTTTATGTCTTAAGCAACGGAATAGATCCGAACTTCCTGAAGGATGCAAACAGGAAGAAAAAGGAGAAAGATGATTTCGTGATAGGATGCGTTGGCTTTGTTACCAGAAGAAAAGGTGTGCTGACCTTTGCAAATCTGGCAAGGAGATTTCCGGAATTTACATTTAGATGGGTTGGGGACATAAGGAGAAATCTGCTCTTTGATGTTGAAAAACTGAAAGGTATTCCGAATCTGCAGTTCACTGGTTACGTCGAGGATATAAGGAAAGAGTATGAGAAATTTGATGTTTTTTTGTTTCCATCTTACGAGGAGAATCAGGGAATCGTGCTTTTAGAGGCGGGAGCATACGGTTTGCCACTCATAGTGAGGGATATCCCTGTTTATGAAGGGTGGTTGCGCAACAGAGAGAACTGCATCAAATGCTCCACTGACGAAGACTTTGAAAAGGCACTGGAAGAGATCATCGACGATAAGGATTTGAGAGAAAAGCTGAGCAGAAATTCGAGAAAACTTGCGGAGCAACACTCTCTTGAAATAGTTGGTAAAAAACTCAGGAAGATTTATGAGGAGATTCTCTCCTCGAATTCTTCTATGTAAGTCCAGTTCACACGGTAAACCTCTGCCCAGTGAATCTCTTCACCACTGCTATCGAGAGTTGCGTTTCTGTATACCAGTTCAAACGGCTCCCTCAAAAATTTATCATAAGATTCGTTGGTCATGTGGACCTGAAGGTCAACATTGAGATAGACCACACTGTTTCTCATTACATCATCTATCAGTATATAGGTCACCCTGCTGTAGTTCTCATTACCCCTGAGTTCATCCAGACAATCTCTCCAGTCGGTACAGCTCCACGTGACATTCGTTTTATCAAAGGTTGCATTCATGCCGTATGCCCACACAAAATCAGATAATCTGAGGTCGGTGGCGATTGTATCATTATTCTTGGTGTTATTCTTCAACCATTCGATAGCATGGAAACACGGTTCGGAGTACCTTTCATCCAAGTGCTTGAACGAGTATCCAGCCGGATACACGGTTAGTGTGTTGCTTAAGATAATAAACATGGCAATACCAAACACAGATACTTCTACTGATATCTCTCCAAATAACTTCTTCAATCTCTGCGTATTTATCTTCTTCGCTCTATTTCCTATCTCTACAATACCAAATGCTGCGCATGCAGACATCGGAACCATGAGATATTCCATATGCCGGTATGGATAAAGGGTTGTATTGGTAGTTATGAGAGAGTACAGTAAAGAGAGAGTTATAGCAATTAACCATCCTTGGAGAAAACTCCTCTCCTTTTTCATGGATAGACATGGGGCGCCGGCGATGGCGATAGAGGAGAATAATACCGTTGGTACAGACAAAAGCATTGCCGTGAAATTCATCTTTATATATGCGGTGGGTATCTCAAAAAACAGAAAAGGTATCTCCAAGAGAAGAATTCCTACAAAGGATGCAATCAGAACCCTTGGGAATTTCCGGTACCAGCCCGAAGAGATTTTTGACAAGATTCCGCAGATTCTTCTGTTTCCCCTCAACCTGCTTGCAAGGAAGAAAGAAAGGAAAACAACGAAGAAGTAAAGGGTAATAACCTGCCACGGCAGGAGATGTAAACCACTCTTCATAAAGGAGTAGTACACTGGTTTGGCAACAAATCTCCAGTATGAAAAGGTAAGGGCGGATGCAACTATCAGGTAAGTTAAATCATAAAGGTTTTCTTTCTTTGATATCTCGAATTTAAAGTTCCTCCATGCGATCATACCCAAGATCGTTATAAGATAGAAATATGTGGTGAGATGGTGGGAAAGTATGAGAACGATTGTTGACAGGAGAAGCAAGGGCAAAAATTTGACATTACGCCGGTACTTTATAAAGAAGAGTATCGAGAGAAGCATGAAGAAGTGACCCACCGTTAAAGGAGCTGCATGACTTGTTTGATAGACATGGAAGGGAGCGACTGCGAGCAGAGAGGATGAAAGCAATGATATTTTCCTGTTTTTTGTCAGCTCCATCATTATGTAATAAAAGATGATTGCTGTCAAACCTCCAATTATCGGGGCTATCCTGACCATTATAGTGAGGAGATCTACCCCCGTCAGGATATGGAAGGTCAGTGAAATGAGATAGAGAACAGGAAAATAATTATACGAACTACCCCATCCGTTGTAATCAACAAAGATCTCCTTGCTCTCCATTATTCTATGTGCGATTCCATAATATATTCCGAGATCTCCTCCCCAGGCTGGGTACAACCACGCTGGCAGTGATCTAACGAAAACAGCAAGTATGAGTATAAGAATCAGAGCGAATCTGTAATCCCTGATGAATTTCATGCTCCCCTCATAACATAAAGAAATTTATAAC
>CAYSPA010000094.1:0-3488 GCA_964432835.1 uncultured Thermoplasmatales archaeon
ACTTGAACTTCTGCTTTTGAAAGTAGAGAGAGATGCGTGTGACCCGTCTTTATCTGTATTGTATCTCACCTCAATGGTTTTGAGAACCATGTGATTGACCTTCACATACAGCCTTTTGATGGGGGTGGGAGAATAATAGTAGGTGTATACATTGTCCGTTTCGATATCTCCGGCGGGTGATTTGCTTCTTATCCTCACCCTTATCATCAGGCTTCCGTCCACAAGTATGGATTTCTCGACCGTTTTCGCCTCCTGTGTCCCGGTTTCACCATCTTTTACGCCGTAACTGAAGGCAAATGATGCAAACTGATCCGCATTTACGGTCTCGAATTCCGTCGAATTCGGCTTGAGCTTGATTATCGTGTGTCCCACGTACGTTCCGAGAAGAATGCCTTTCTGTACGACACCATAAACTATGTAGTGGTCTTCTACTACTCTATAATAGTCGAAATCTATTTTCTGCCCGGGTAGAGGTTCATAGTAGTAGTGACTGTCCATAACGCTCACGTGATCCGGATAATTCGGTATAGATACTTCCCTATCGCTGTAACTAACATAGTACCTCTCCGTCCCATCGGCAAATTCTGGGATTAGAAAGACCAATCTGCAGGATGAGATGTGTTCTTTATCAATAAACTCAAGGTCGTATATCTGTGATTCCAGCTCTTCAACACCAAAACCACCTTTGCAGAGTACCTTTACAGACCTGTTGATCTCGTCCTTCGCCCAGCACGGATGATCGAACTCCACCTTTATATCGATGGGCTGAAATTTTGCCTCGGGCAGGGCCGTGTTTACGGGTATATCTATGTTTTGTGTGAATGGATTATCTGATAAGGTTTCTCCGTGAATTGGACATGGGAAAAAGGAAAGGCCGACCAGGGTGAATGTCACCAAGATGGGAGATATCGAGGATACATCCATCAAAGATTTTAATATAGTTATATACGATGTAAAATTTTTGTGAAAGTTTCACAAACTCTTTTAATACGCGATGTATCTCCCATACAAAATGTCTGACCCCCTAAATACGGCAATCATGGTACTCATAGGTCTCTTCGCAGGTACAATGATAGGACTCTCGGGCGCCAGCGGAGCCGCGATAATGGTATCTCTACTTTATCTCGCGGTTGGCTTTTCTATTCATGAATCAATAGGTATAACTCTTCTTGCAAATGCCATCGCGTCTCTCTCTGTTTTTCTTGTGTATTACCGGAACAAAAATGTTGATTTTTCGCCATGTATATGGCTTGCGGTCGGCTCAATTCCCGGCTCCCAGTTGGGAGCCTTCGTTGGAAAACTCACACCGGAAACCCAGCTTGGTGGTATACTTGGTGTAGCAATGGTTCTGATAGGGATTTTGCTATGGAAGAAAGGTGTGGAGAGAGAGGAATTGGTGAGAAAATTGAGTAGAATCCTGAGGATAAAAAATCCGATAACAAAAAAATTGTTGAGCGTGGCGGTGGGAGTGTGGGTGGGTATCATGTCGGGTTTACTTGGTGCGAGTGGAGGAATGTGGTTTCTGATAGTACTGCTTCTTTTTGGTCTGCCCCTCCATAAGTCAATTGGTGGTGCGGTTCTTCTCATGAGCATGACGGCGGGATGTGCAACGGTAGCCCATTATATGTATGGTAACGTAAACGTGATTGCAGGGATTATAGTTGGTCTCGGAGCAATGATAAGTGGCAATATCAGCGCGAGGTTTGCGAACAGATCTACAGAAAAAAGATTGATGAAGGTGATTGCTCTGGTTATATCCATTCTAGGGATACTTATAATCCTCACCAAGTTCGTTATTCCTCGCTTATAGAGAACAATCTCCTCATCTCTTCGGCACATCCCCTTATCTCCTCTCCTTTCGCTCTTTTAATCTCTGGCTCGAGAACGGGACCAGGCCTATCACATACTGGACAGTGTTCGAGAAGTTTCACCTCATCACCGGATATTATGAAAGGTGGATAGCTACTTGCGGTGGTCTCCAAAAAGGCAAATCTTCCAACCTCTCCATATCCTTTCGGCTCGAGATTTTCATCAAGAACCATCGGATATATCTGAGCGTATGGTATGTGAAGATAATGCCCTTCTGGACATTGTAACATAAAAGCATTACATTCAACCATTCCATAAACGTCGATTATTCTCTCACCAGGTATTCCAAAATATTCTTTCACCTTATCCCTGAACCTCTGGTGGGGTATTCTATCCCTCTCGCTGATCTTCCATCCGCCGCCCGTGATCATGGCTCCATTTTCTCCCAAATCGAAAGATATTCCTCTCTCCCCCATTACACGCATTATCATGTACATGAACGAAGGTTGAACGACCAGGGCTATTTTTCTTCCATCTTTCTCAACTCTTTGAACGAGCGACAAGAAACCTTCTATCATTTTCTTTCTATGCCTCTTTGCAACAGATTTTATTATTACAGCCTCCATCCTTTCTATCGGATTCCTCGCTCCGCCCATACTCAATCTCACCATCTTTGGCGTTATTTTTATCCTTGTACCCACCACCGTCTCCTTTACAAGATGAACCAGAACCGCACCAGATTTTCCAACCCACAGATTGGTTCCCGCGGGATCGGTTTGTTTGTACATGACCATATCATACTGCCAGAACGGATAAATCATTGTTATGATGTTTTTCGCTATACTGTAACTCCCTCTCCTTATGGTGTCACCGTCTCTTGGAATAAATGTGTGCCTCCCGCTCGTTCCGCTACTGAGCGTAACCGTCAAACCGGATGTGTTGAAGTCATCTATCACTTCCTCTGTTGTGGGTCTCTTTTTACGTATATAGATGTCGGGCAACTTCCCGGTATAGATGTTGCTCAGCCATATGGCAAATAACCGCCCATCTTCCGGATAGTCTTTGAAAAATTTGTCGGGCACGAGGGGAATTTTTACTAAATCCTCCGGTTTTTTGATATCCTCCGGTTTTATTCCTTTCTCCCTGCAGAGTTTGTTGTAAAACGTGTTATTGAAATAATGATGGGAAAACGAATATTTTAGCGCTTTAAATCTCAATTTCTCTGCATCTTTTATTGATATTCTAAAGGGATCTTTTGGGATATAGATAACTTCATCCTGCGGAGTCCATTTTTCCTCTGGAATAAGATAGCCCTTTTCACTCATTATCTTATCAAACTCTCCAATATACTCATCAAACCCTTTCTTCTCCATCCTATCACTCACCTTTAAATCTAATGCCAGGTCTTCTCTCCAGAAGATCGGGCTTTATCATCATCGGCTTATATTTCTCTCTCGCCTTCCTATCATATTCTTCCTCCCCTCCCGCCTCCTCTATTATCTTTTTACCCCTCTCGATCTGCTCCAATATGCTCTGATTCAATCTCGCAAGGGGCACCTTTGCTATCCTTTCCATAAAAAGTTTCAAAAAAGGTCTCGTTAATTTTCTACCAAAGCCTACGGATGTTATAGATTCAACTCTCGTTATGGTTCCGGGTACCGCATAGAACCATGTCCCTA
>CAYSPA010000095.1:0-3480 GCA_964432835.1 uncultured Thermoplasmatales archaeon
TACACCTACTACGAGCCGCAGATAGAAGAGATACCAGAAACTCCACCACCGGAAAGCTCAGCGATGAACATCATGGAAGAAATGAGTCTCAGCGATAGATTGTATCCTCTCTTCGCATACGCAGGATTTCACTGATCTATTTTAAATCGCAGAAGTGCAGCAATCCCTCCAAATCCCTCAAGTTTCTTGCCCGCTTCTATCTTTGAATTTATGATGGTGAACTCGCTTCCCATGTTTCTTGCGGTGCTTATGATTTTCTCGCCCTCCTCTGTTCTCGCAATGGTATCGAGTATGAGTAGATGACCGACTGCCCCCTTGTTTATGGCATCCATCACCTCCTCCTTACCGTAGGCAACCGCCCCGTCTCTTGACAACTCCTCTATGAATTTCTCAACGAGTTTCGTTTCGGTGACCACCCTATTATCACTGACTATTCTATCCACCTTTCCGGACTTCAGAGCTTCGTGCACTCCATTTATTCCCGCACTTCCGGCGCTGCCGGAAAACGCCCTTCTGAAGAGCTGTGGCTCTTTCTCCCTGCCGAATGATAAGAATCTATCCCTTGCAAATCCCGGTCCAACCACGAGAATGGGTATATCCTCACCGAGGGCTTTGATCGCGTTCAGTATTCTGGAAAAGTACTCAATTTCGACGTCTTTGCTTTCATAGAGCTTCCCGGACTTTCCAGATTCTATCTCAGCTATAACCTGTATACCGCTGTTTCTCACGACCGCTATACATGCTTCTTCATCATCCATGGCAATAATGAGAACATCATTTTTTCCCCTGCGTTTCACCGCCTCTTCGATTCTGCTCAGGTGAGATTCCTTCCATTTTTCCTTGATTATCGTTACATCCTTGTAATCCCCCACTTTAAGATTTATCGTATGATGAGAGCCAAGGTCCTGAGGACCCTCTTCTATTATTCCGTGTATCCTCAATCTATCTGAAAAGTCGTGAAACTCGACATCCTCAACCCTTATGGTCAGAACCATCGGTTTTTTCTCGGCTTTTTTTGACCTGATTTTATCACCCTTCTGCTCGGCGGTTCTGAATGTAAGCGCCCTGACGAGATCTCCTTTTTCTATTATGTGGTAAAGATGCCACAGATCATCCATGTTTTCCGGAACAAGCTTTATGATTCCTTTTTTGAGGTCTTTAAAAACGATTCTCATTCCAACCCCTCTGGATTAATACCATGAACCCTAACAACTTGCACGTCGCCGGGCGGCAGGGCTTTCATAACCTTTTCCTGACTCACCCCGAATTTCTCCGCAAGCGTCTTTGATATTCTCTCTTTCTTGGTTGAACCCGGCTGAAGCACAACATATCTCCTGCTCATCCTGCTCACGGATTCTACGGCTCCCCCCATGATCTTTTTAACTCCCTTTATCTCAACCTCCCCAACAGCCATTTCCATCCTGCAACTCATGTAATTTCTCTTTCCCCTTATCACGAAAGCTCCTCTTGGCAGGAACTCTCCGCTCCCTGGAGTTTTGCTCACCTGATAAGGATATACCCAGTAGACCGGTATCTCTCCGAACTGTTTCCATGCCTTGGAGTAAACTCCGGCGAACTGACATGCCTCTCTTATAACTTCTGGGGTTATCTCCACTCTATTTCCATCAATATCCCTGCATTTCAGTATACAGCTCGGTGCACCGTGAACATCGGCATGAACGTAGATGTCATCATCCTCCATGTGCCTCTTCACGACTCTCTCGTTGGTTCTCGCGTCTTTTCCTCCAATAATCAGGTTTCCCCTCGATGATATGCACCATCTGTATCTCTCGAACCAGAACTCTTTCTCCTCCGCCATTTTTTCTCTTTTCTCCTCTTCTATACCCCTCTCAAGTTTGAGCTTGCTCTCCTCTATCGCCTTCTTCGCTCTCTCGGCTTTCTCCCTGTATTTTTTGCTCAACCGATATGCCTCGTTTGCATTCTCGGCGGCACTTTTCCTGAAATCTATATCGATAAGTTTCTCCTCCCCGTTCTTCAATCTGAGTTTCACCGTTCCCTCATCAAGATGGATATCCTCCACGATATCAATAGATTTGATTTCCTTGATGAATCTCTCCTTATCCTTCTTCTTCAGAATCTCTCTAATTCTTCCAATAATATGGTCTATTCTGTCCAGATAGATGTATATCAGGTCTCCCTCCTTTTTCTTCTCCTCGGATTTTTTGATCAGGTTGAGCATTCCCTCCATCTGCCGTTTTATCTGATGTTCGATGGCGCGCATGGTTGATTCTGCCTCGCCCTCCATCCCGCCCTCCGCCCGGCGCACGGCATATTCGAGGGCTTCGCATAGAGATTTTACGCTTTTTGTATGGAAATGGTCAAAACTTCTGAGGTGAAATGGTGTGACCGCTGCGATTTTGTCATTCTCGAACACGATTTCCGGCGAGATCTTTCTCTCGTCGATTTTTCTGATTATATCCAAAAGGGTGCTGTAAATCCTTTCTATTTCCTCATTCTTTAGTTCTTTAGATGGTTTGTTTTTGTCTACACCGGAGAGGAGACATATCTCCTCAGCGTATATTCCTCCGAGGCCAATATCTATGGCGAGTGTTCTCACGATATCTTTGTTGGATGATTTCACGGCGTTTGAGAACTCTTCCATGCTCATCTTCAGCGGGTTTTTCTGAGACGGTGGAAATATGTAGATCTCCCCGGGTTTTATGGTTCTGTGCGACCATGCCTGCTCCCTGAGAGGTATTATTATCCTGTGTTCGCTATCTAGAAGAACAATATTTCCGTTGGGTATCATCTCAAATACCAGATGATATCTCTCTCCTCTTCTATCTATATCGAACAGTATTATCCTGTCGAACTCATGCTGATATATTCTGGTTATTCTCCCTCTCTCGATATATTTTCTGAGGGTCATTGCAAATCTGCTCGGTTTCTCAGGCGTTTCAAAGCCCTTCTCGCTCTTGAACAAAAATCTTCCCGCCCTCGCAAAAACAAAAACCTTTCCAGTGCCCTTCTTTCTCAGTTTCAACAGGATATCATCTTTACCAATCTGATACACTTTATCTATGTAGGCATCCACCAGTTCCCGAAGCTCCTTCACCAGTTCCAGGACCTCAAACGAGGATATCTGCATATTTCCCTCTCTGAGGGTTATTTAAGGCTGTTGGGTTTTAAAATTATGCGTATTATCCCGATTACTGTATACCGATGTGAGGCACCGCAATTTTATCCATGGATCATTTCTCGCTCCAAAGTTTATACCAAACTACCAATCCCAACCAAAATTTTTTATCGGTTCAAGTCATAATAATTCAGTGATGATGAGAATTGCTTCGATTTTCATCGTTGTTCTGCTTCTGATACCAGTTTTACCCTTATCATCGGCCACGCGATCTTTCAAATCCGACTACGAATCAGAAAACTCCGGTCTTATGGATTCTCCTTGGCCGATGTTAAGACACGATGTTCATCACACAGGTAGAAGTCCATATGGTAGGAATGGAT
>CAYSPA010000096.1:0-2901 GCA_964432835.1 uncultured Thermoplasmatales archaeon
CATCACCTCGTAGATGCAAAGAGCTATTCCTTACAAAAATAATTACACAAAGCAGTAGTTATGTAAGTTTTAATACCCTCACCCGTTATCAAATTTCATGAAGGGAAAATCGGGAAAGCTCCCGATTGTTACGAGGTCGTTACTTACCATAACGATACCCGTGGTTGTCTATTCCATATCATTTGCTCCTTCCCTCTACATGCTCCTGTTACTGGTTAGATGGTTTAACCCAAAAAGCTACATCCATTTCTTCCTTTTACCCTTTCTCGTCTTCTTTAACCTTCTGTTCACCCTTGTAGCCATAACCTTGATCTCCGGTTCGTTCGCCTGGCTTTTCAAGAGAAAGATAGGTGAGGGCGAGTACGAGATAACATTAAGAGATAAAACCGTCTTCAGATACGCGCTGTACTGCATTTTTTACAGAACTCCCCTCAAGATACTGAACATCATCAATTTTCTCCCTCTGAGATATGTTCTGCTTCGCCTAGCTGGGTTGAAAATGGGAAAGAACTGCAGATTGATGGGAAACGAACTCATAGAGGATCCCTTTGTAACGGAGATAGGTGACAATACGCTGATAGGTGGATACACGATCATAACGGCCCATCTGATCGAGGACAAGTTAAAAATCAAAAGGATAAAGATAGGAAATAACTGCCTCATAGGCGGCGGCGCCTTCATAATGCCCGGCGTTGTTATAGAAGATAATGTAACGGTTGGCGCGATGAGTCTCGTGCCCAAGAACAAGGTTCTGAAAAAGAACAAGATATACGTCGGGATACCCGTCAGGGAGATGGGCGAGAGGTAATATAGACAGTTAAAATCATGTAGTGGATTGCTATTTAAATTTTGGGACATGAAAATAGGAAAAAAGGTTTTCAGATGGGGAGAAAGAACCTACATCATGGGCGTACTGAATGTCACACCGGATAGTTTCTCGGATGGCGGAAGGTACCTCGACCCGGAGAGAGCGGTGGAGAGAGCCCTGGAGATGCAGGCCCAGGGTGCGGATATCATAGATGTCGGAGGAGAGTCGACGAGACCCGGCTCCGAAAGGATCGGCGCAGACGAGGAGCTGAAAAGGGTTAAACCGGTTCTCGAGGAAATCTGTGACAAACTCAGCGTACCCGTATCCATAGACACCTACAAATCGGAGGTTGCGGAGGCAGCAATTAGAGCCGGCGCCGCCATGATAAATGATATCAGTGCTCTCAGGTTCGATTCCGGGATGGTGAATGTAGTTAAGGAATACGATGTTCCCGTGGTTCTGATGCACATGAAGGGTACGCCCAAAGGCATGCAGGAGAACCCCCATTACGATGACGTTATGCATGAAATTATCTCCTTTCTGCATGAAAGGAAGGAATTTGCTGTGAATAATGGCATCGATGGGGAAAAGATCATCGTGGACCCCGGTATAGGATTCGGTAAGAGAACCGGCAAGGGTATAGAGGATAACTGCGAGATTATAGGAAGACTGAGGGAATTGAAGGTACTGGGCTCTCCAATCCTCGTGGGTCCATCGAGAAAGACATTCATCGGAAATGTTTGTTCAGATGATGACAAACCCCTCCCGGTTGATCGGAGAATCGAGGGAACCCTTGCCGCCGTCGCCCTCTCCGCCGTAAATGGCGCCGATATAGTTAGGGTGCACGATGTGGCGGAAGCAAGGAGGTGTCTGAAACTCGTGGACAGTATTATCAGGAAAACGCAGATTTAATAATAATGAACCATATTCCTGCCTGTGCTCCCGATAACGCTGGTGTATGTGTTCATACTGATTGCCGTGTACTTAGGGGTCGTGATACTTCTATATAAAAAGAAGATTCTCGAGAGGTACAACATTTCACTTTATGGCCCCTTCCTCATGATAAAAACTGACAGGGGAAAAAAATTGATTCACAGATTATCGAGTTTCGGGAGATTCTGGTCCTGGTTTGGAGATGTGGGAGTCGTTGTATGTTTCTCGAGTATGGTTGCCGTTGTTCTGCTACTGTTATGGCAGTTCTGGTGGCTTGGGAGCCACATCACCAAAGATATTGTGGAAAGGCTGCCGGAGGTCAATATGGTTCTCGTCATACCTGGTATAAATCCCCTGCTGCCCATTGGATATACAATAATCGCCATAATTATAGCGATCGTGCTCCACGAGTTCTCACACGGAATAAGCGCATCATCATCGGGTGTGGACATAAAGAGTCTGGGCATCCTTGCTTTCATAATCCCCGTGGGTGCTTTTGTTGAGCCGGACGAGGAGCAGTTGGATAAGATCGAGAGGAGAAAGAGAATGAGGGTTTTCGCCTCCGGACCGGCGATGAATCTTTTCATATCTATCATCTCATTGCTCATATTCTCGACCGCACTGATGGGCTCCGTAGATGTTGCCGCAGATGGGATAGGGGTTGCATACATGGTTAAGGATTCGCCCGCTCAGTTGATCGGTCTCGATCCCGGTTCCATAATAATGGAAATCAATGGCACCCCCATCAAAGATATCGATGACTTTCTCGATGTGATGAACAGAACCCATGCCGGTCAGAATGTATCAATAACATTCTACAAGAATGGTGAGATCATAAAAGGAGAGGTGACCCTGGCTGACAAATTCGCATTTACAAACTCAAGCGATGATAGAGGGAAGGGCTTTCTTGGGATCGTGGCAACGACTGCTTACAAAAACGCCCTCGCTGTGCTCAAGAATCCATTTAAAGATTTTCCGTGGGGTATACTCTATCTCTACGCGATGCCTCTGAGTCCCATCAGAGGGGAATACAACCCCTTAACCGACCCCTATATCAGATTTTTCAAGGTGGATGGCTTATTTGCAGGTTGTCCCGTGGTATTCTGGTCTCTCACCAATCTGGTTTTCTGGATATTCTGGTTGAATTTCGCCATAGCCAT
>CAYSPA010000097.1:0-2828 GCA_964432835.1 uncultured Thermoplasmatales archaeon
TCCAGAACCGGAGACCTCCAGTCCAGACCGATGGTTCTTATCCCGATCTTTGGTATTAGAGGAGTTCTTCTCTTGTGCTGGCTTTTTGCTCTCATCTCCCTGACCTTCTTGACGACATCGATGGAAACAGGTATCTTTTCAGCAATTTCATGCGGGGACATCTTCAACTCAAGACCATACAAAATCTGATCAAGGATGTTATAACTTATTCCTATCTCCTTTTCATCCGTCTGCCCCCTCCACAGACCAGCGGAAGGTGGTTTTTTGATAATCTCCTCGGGTATACCGAGATGTCTCGCCAGTTGGAAAACCTGGGTTTTGTAGAGATCTCCAATTGGCATAATATCTGCGCCGCCGTCGCCGTACTTCGTGAAATATCCTATCAGCAACTCGGATTTATTCGAGGTTCCACAAACTATGCTCTTTGTTGAGTTTGCGTATTCATAAAGGAAAATCATCCTGGTTCTCGCCTTGATGTTTGCAAGTGATATCTTATCAGGTTTTATGGGAGAAATTTCTGATATGTTTTCTACGATTCTTGAAATGTCGATGTCTTTGCAATTGAGATCAAACATCTCTACCAGGATTTCCTTGTGTTTGATATCATTCTTTGGTGTTGCTTTCTCTGGAAGAAAGAGACATTTGACTTTTCTCTTTCCAAGGATTTTTCTGCAGAGCACAGAGACCACGGCTGAATCTATGCCACCGGATAAACCGATAACGACACCTCTTGCTCCCGATACCTCAACATAGGTCTTTATGAATTCCTTAATCACTTTCTCTGCGTATTCTGGATCAAACGGTATCTCTATGGGCAAGTTATCCCTCAATGGATAGTAATGGTCAGGTTTTGATAAAGGTTTGTAATCATGAAAATTGTGTGAAATACACATCAGGTGAAAAATATCTGACCGGCGCCTTGAATATTTAAAAAGTTCCTTTTTATCTACCATTCACCTTGAGTATCACAGATAACACTTTTTGCATGGGGTTAGTTATCCTCTTCAAATTTTTTATCACCTTTTACAAAGATAAACACTATGAGAGAGACCATAGCCAACAGAAAACCATAAACAAAAGTCGCTTCCGGAGATATTTTGTCCCATAACATACCTGCGATGTAGCGTCCCGGAAGAGCCATCAGTCCAACAGCGGTGTGGAAAGTTCCCAATGCTGTTCCCTTTAGGTGCTTTGGTGCAAGGTCTGCTACAAAAGCTCTCTGAACGGCATCCACCATTGCGTAAAATATTCCATAAAGAAAGAAGAACAATAAGATAGTATGAAGATCAGAGGCGTATATCAAACCGAGAGAGGTTATTGCAAACATCAAATAACCCATTGCCAGAACGGGCTTTCTGCCTATCCTGTCTGATAAAATACCTGCTGGTATTATGAAAAGAGTATAGACGATGTAAAATAAAACATACATGAGAATTGTCATATTATCTGCCAGTCCCACATCCTTTGCTCTTAGCAGAAGAAAGGCATACCCGAAGTGGCCAAGGGCAAAAACTGATGATGCGATAATAAACAATTTGAGATTCAAAGGTAATTCTCTGAAACTCACCTTGAGGGACATTTTTCTTACTTCCTTACTTGGTTCTCTCTTTTCCTTTACAAACAGGATGACAAAAACAGCGATTATTGCTGGAATAAAAGCAATAAGGAAGATGTTTCTGTAGCCCAGAGATGGAAGAAGCAGAAAGGCAAGTACTGCTCCCGAAATTGAGCCAATCCCATCCATGGCTCTTTGCAGTCCATAAGCTTTCCCTCTTGCATTCTTCTCACAGGATTCAGCCACAATGGCATCTCTCGGTGCCGTCCTCAATCCCTTGCCAATTCTCTCTACAATTCTGATAAAAAGGACAAGTGGCCATGTATATGCGAGAGCAAATAATGGTTTTGTTATGGAAGAAAGAGAGTATCCGAGCAGTACGAAAAGCTTTCTCTTTTTGATTTTATCAGACCAGTAACCAGAAACGACTTTCAACAGGGAAGCGGTTGTTTCTGCGGCGCCCTCCACTATACCAACCGCATAAGCACCTGCACTCAGTACAGAGGTTAAAAATAGAGGAATTAAAGGAAAGACCATCTGGCTGCTCAGATCAGTGAGCAGGCTCACAAGGCCAAGAATAAAAACATTTGATGTAAGTCCCCTGAAAAAATTTTTGCGCATCACTTTATTCCTCCATAATCTCTTCAATGAGTTCTTTTATTTTCCTTTTGGCTTCTCTTAAAATTCTCTCTCCTTTTCTGGTAATCCTGTAATATTTCCTTATCTTACCATCTACATTTTTTGTCTCGCTAACCAAAAAACCTTCCTTTTCAAGAGAGTGCAGAATGGGATACAATGTCCCCGGGCTTATATTATATCCATGCCTTCTCAATTCTTCTATCATTTCAACCCCATATATGCTGCTTTTACTTGCATGATAGAGGAGATGTATCCTGATAAATCCCAGAAAGAATTTTCTCTCCAACATATTATCGTCTTTCGTTATCGCGATACGATACTAATATAAAAATTTTGTGAATGGTCGTTTTCAAGTTAGCCCTCAATTGGTAGGGGCGCCCGGTGGGAATTTTTGTGAAGATGAACCGAAAAGGAGTTGATGCATGCCATATAGTGTTCAAAAATTTTGCGAAAATCCACTAGAATTGCGCCATAGAGCATTGAAATGCCAAATGCCAAAGTTTATATAGATTTTCCCCATAACGTTTCAAAAAAATTTGAAATAGTGATACCATGCTGGAAAACATTGATTGCAAATGTCAGATCATCAAGAACTTTGCACCATCCTGGTTTGCGAGTGTCATGGGAACAGGAA
>CAYSPA010000098.1:0-2800 GCA_964432835.1 uncultured Thermoplasmatales archaeon
GTGAAGAATATCCTCATAATAGTCTCCGACATGATGGCTGGGTTGCCAACTATAATATATGGAATATGGGGAGCATTCGTTTTGGTGCCCTTCCTTCAGAAATACATTATGATACCCTTGCACAAGCATCTATCATTCATTCCAATCTTCTCCTCCCCTCCGATAACAGGTTATAGCTACTTCTCAGCAGGGGTATTGCTTGGCATAATGGTAACACCGTTTGCATCTGCAATAATAAGAGAAGCGTATCAGATGATCCCTTTCACCTATCGCGAGGCGATATCATCGATAGGGTCAACACGTTATGAGGCTACAAAGGTTCTGCTTGGCTATATCAAACCAGCCATTTTTTCTGGCTTGATTCTGGCATTTGGAAGAGCAGTTGGAGAGACAGTAGCTGTAAGTTTGGTCATAGGAAATACATTCAATCTGAGCGTGGGTTTGTTTTCACCTGGTTACACAATCTCTTCATTAATTGCAAACCAGTTTGGAAACGCATTCATCTATGAGCATATGCTCCCTGTCTTGTATGCAGGGGGTTTGGCTCTCTTCATCATAGGCTTGATTGTGAATGTATCTGGGCTTTATCTGCTGAAAAGGTGGGAGGAGAATGTCAGGATATAGGTTGAGAAAGGGAAAGGAAATCCTCTTTATCTTAGCCATATCTATCTTAACATTTGTTGGCATTTTACCCTTGTTCCACATTATCGTTACAGTTTTCATGAACGGTCTACCGGTTATTTTAGAGAGAGGTTTTACATTCATCACGGGAACGCTCGGCGAAGGCGGAATCGGTCCAGCTATTGCAGGCACATTCATCCTGATATTCCTGTCATCACTGATCGGTCTTCCTGTAGCATTGCTGGTTGGAATCTATGCATATGAATATCCAGATAGTAAAATTGGGAGAGCAACAAAGACATTACTCCAGATAATGCTTGAGTTTCCAACCATTCTGGTTGGCGTCTTCGCGATGAGCGTGATAGCAATTCCTATGGGAACTTACTCAGCATTTGCCGGAGCATTTGCTCTGGCAATAATATTGATGCCCTATGTTGCTGTCTACACACAGGAAGCGATGAGACAGATTCCGTTCACTTACAGAGAGGCATCTTTTGGATTGGGATTATCAAGGATGAAAGTGATATTCAAAATACTCGTTCCCCTTGCAAAGAGAGGTATTTTAACCGGAGTATTGATAGGTATGGCAAAGGTTGCTGGAGAAACTGCCCCATTGCTTTTCACAGCCGGTGGATTGTATCAGAGCTATCCAACATCTATAACAAAGCCTGTTGGAGCAGTTCCTCTGCTCATATACACCCTTGTCCAGAGCCCGAGTAAGGCTGATCATGCAATGGCGTGGGGAGCATCTCTTGTTTTACTTTTAATCTTCCTCCTGATATTCATACCGGTGAGGCTCAGTTTAAGGGAGGTGAAACTGTGAAAACCAGATATGCGATAGAGACGGAAAATTTGAGAATCTACTATGGCGAGAATGAGGTTATCAAGGGTATAAATTTGAAGATACCAGAAAATACTGTATTCGCTTTGATGGGACCAAGCGGTTGCGGAAAGTCAACCCTTCTCAGAGCCTTCAA
This sequence comes from uncultured Thermoplasmatales archaeon, assembly GCA_964432835.1. Taxonomy (GTDB): domain Archaea; phylum Thermoplasmatota; class E2; order DHVEG-1; family B18-G2; genus B18-G2. The sequence continues at coordinate 1,599 of CAYSPA010000098.1, forward strand.
TCGATTGCTCGAGCTCAATAAGGATGCGAGGGTAGAGGGAAAGGTCATGATCTTTGGAAAAAACATTTATGCAGATGATGTGAATCCGATCGATGTAAGGAGAGAGGTTGGCATGGTTTTTCAGTATCCAAATCCATTTCCTCATCTCACAATATATGATAACGTAGCCATAGGTTTGAAACTGAATCATCTTGTAAGAAATAAGAAGGAGATGGACGAAAGGGTGAGATGGGCACTCGAGAAATCTTCATTATGGAATGAAGTAAAAGACAGGCTGGAAGATTATCCATCGAGTTTGAGCGGTGGTCAGAAGCAACGCCTTGTTATAGCCAGGGCCCTTGCATTAAAACCAAAGATTTTACTCATGGATGAGCCCACGGCAAATATAGATCCGATGGGAACAAAGAACATCGAAAGTTTGCTATTTGAGTTGAAGAAAGATTACACCATTGTTCTCGTAACCCATGAGCCGGCGCAGGCCGCAAGGGTAAGTGATCATGTTGGCTTTCTTTACCTTGGAAAGCTGGTGGAGGTTGGACCAACAAGAGAGATTTTTGAGAAGCCGAAGCATGAGTTGACGGAGAAATATGTTACGGGAGTATTGGTATAGGAGGAGATGATATGGATAGGTTGCATGAGGAGTTGAAAGAATTGAAGAGAAGGGTAATAAAGATGGGCGAACTTGCAAAGGAGATGCTCTGGAATTCTGTAGAGGCATTGAAAAAGCAAGATATCGAGCTTGCTGAAAAGGTCATTTCCAGGAAGAAGAAACTTGCAGATATGGATGCGGAGATAGAGGAAAAAGCTCTACAACTTGTGGCGCTGTATCATCCAATGGCAAAAGATATGCGAACCGTGGCTTGCATTTTGAAAGCCATCACTTACTTAACAAGAATAGGAAGATATGGTAAAGATATAGCAAATATTGCCAAGGAGTTGAGCAACAAACCGCATGTGGCGAAACTCGTTGAGATTCCATATATGGCGGAGATGGTGTGCAGGATGATAGATGATGCATTGAAAGCATTTGAGACAGAGGATATATCTCTGATAAAGGATTTTGAGGAGAGGGACGATAGTTTAGATGCGCTGAGATGGTCAATATTCAGAGAATGTATCACCTACATGATGGAGAATCCATCCACCATCACAAGATGTGCGCATTACATGATGATCGCTCGCTATCTGGAAAGATGCGGAGA
>CAYSPA010000099.1:0-2755 GCA_964432835.1 uncultured Thermoplasmatales archaeon
CGATGGCTTCGTATACATCTTTCTCTTTACCTATACCAAACGGGTATTTCTTCAAAACCATTCTTCCTCCTCCGATTGTTCTTCATCTTTTGACACATTCAGAGATATTCCTTTCCAGCATCTTTTCATCTCACCTCCTATCTTTTTTCTCGTTTCTCCTATGGTTGGAAGAACAGACTTCAATGATCTGCCAAAGACACTTTTATCCGGGACCGGGAGCTTTATCTTTTTGCAGTATTTTATGAATTCAGCATATAGTTCATCTTTTGACACGTAAGCATCGGGGTTTTCAATGATGCGTCCCTGATTGATGTAATCCATAACAAATGCCCTGACCGGATCGCTCTTTCTGATGTAGTCCTCTCTGATCTCCTCCGTTGATTTATTTTCTATAAATTCTCCCTTTTCGAGAAGCCACCTTAAATGCTGTACAACCAGATTGAAAAAACCGGAAAGCTCTTCCGGAGTCGTTATCTTCTCGAGGATATAGGGGTCTCTGTTATCCCCTTCAAACTTATTGGGGAAGTTGAGAAGAATCCATCTTCTGAAAAATGCCGTGGTGTCATCCAGCGTTCTCGGTACTTTATTTGCCGAAAAAATAAGCTTGCATGTTGGTTCGAACTCAAAATGAGGTTTAAACTTTTTCTCGGCGGAAAGGGTGTCGCCGCCGGTTATCATCTTGAACAATCCGGTATGTTTTAAGGTTTCATCTGGGAGGTCCGCATAGAGATTTGCAAGCTTTCCGTATAAATTTGCAACGGCGAAACGATTTTCCAGCAGAGTTTGGAGCGAGATCGATGTCGTGTTGGATGGACCAAGGAATCTCTTAATGAGAGAAATGAGAGTTGATTTCCCATTGGCTCCATCCCCGATGAGCATCAACGCCTTGTGGAATTTTTGCTCTGGAATAAGGCAGTAACCTATGAACTGAAGAAGGACCGGGATATCTTCTTCGTGTAGAATTTGCTTTAAGAAATTCTTTATCTTTGGGCAGTCTGCGGAGGGATCGTACTCCACGGGAATACAATACGTGAAAAAGAAATCTGGAGACGAGGGAAGAAGCTCACCGGTTTCGAGATCGTATATGCCATTCAGGAGGGGGATTTTTCTTTTATTTGAATTGAGAAGATACCTCTCTATGTATGTTCTTCTCTGTATGTATCCTATGGTTTCGTTCACGATATGATTGGTTGCCTTTTCCATTTTGCCGATCTCTTCGATAATTCTCTGGCAGAGCTCTTTGATTTTCGTCTCACCATTAAAGCACCACTTTTTTCCATCCCACCAGAGAATCTCCTCGGTATCCCTCAGGGTTATAAAATGATGCATGTTGAGGATGATCTCGGCTAAGGTGGCATGAGAGATTTTTTTCTTTTCCTCTCCGGTTTCTTCGTCCTTTTCTCTGCTGAAAAACTCTATGCCGGTCTCATCTTCAATTTTCTTAATTGCGGAGATGAAATCAAGGTGCTCGATCTCTTGGATGAAATTGATTATGTCGCCGTATTTCTGGCATCCAAAACAATACCAAGAATTTGTATCCTCATATACGGTGAAGGATGGATTGTGATCGTCGTGGAATGGGCATAACCCCTGCCAGTAATTGTAGTATCTCCGTTTTGGTTCAACATATTTTTCTATAAGCTTCATTCCCACCTTTCTCTTGAATTCTTCCAAATCTTTTCCCCTCGTGGTGCTTTCTTTGATGACTTTTCTCTTTTCTTCTATCTTGTCGAGATTATGATATCTTTTCCATCTCTTTTCGATATCCTCGAGGATCGATACGGAATATTTCTTTATTTCAACCGGAGACCCATCATAGTGAGTATATTCCTTTCCCGTCGGATGGAGAGAGCCACACGCAACCACATAGCTACCCTCTGCCTGGAATCGGAGTTCTTCTTTTCCGTCCCATATCAGAGACTTCCTTCTTATCGGAGAATCGACCCTCAGATATATGTGATATCCCTTCCCGGTCCTCACCGTAAAAGTCTCTTTGGCGAAATCGTCCAAGTTTAGTTCTCTGAAGAGTTCTTCCTTGTCAACATCTATGACGACCAGATTGCCAGATATTGCGCCGCATACAGCTCCCCAGTTTCTATGCCCATTACTCACCCACGATTGGATCTCCTCCGCCGTGGGGTGGCGGTGCTGGTATTCCTCCCAGGAGAGGATGGGTTTTTTGTCTCTTTCCTTGAGAGGAAAAATAGATATACCCCACCTTATATACTGATTTACCCAAGGATTTGTCTCCCTCATTTTTCCACCGCATTACCGAAATGACAGGCAGTTTTTAACTCTTTCGAAAAAACCAGAATTTTTAGAAAAATTTCAAAAAAATTGATGCCTTTTTCGAGAGTTTAATGAGGGTGCTGAAAAGTGGAAAAAAGCGAAAAGTTTATATTTGCAGTGGAAATAGAGGTTATATAAAGGTTTCGTTCCAGTGGAAATGATGGTTATATAAAGGTTTGCATTTATTATGTGAATGTTCGAATTTTTATCAAGGGAGAAGAAAAAATAGTAAACATTAAGGCTTATTAATTTAAGGGAGTGCCAGGGTAAACCAGAATGCTGGGGTCTCTATTAATTATAGAAAATTTTGAAATGGAGTATGTAATTTTTCTTTAAATAATAGAGATGGTGTCTTTGCGGTCTTGCCTGTCACCGTCTTAAATTTTTAATCGTCCCCATTAACCCCTCCTTAAACTACACCCCAAACACAACCTCCTCTCCCCATCCCAGAAATAGCCCTGATCCA
>CAYSPA010000100.1:0-2722 GCA_964432835.1 uncultured Thermoplasmatales archaeon
TCAGATTCTCACACATCACGCTTCGATATATAATCTTCATTATATAAAAAAGTTTCATGACAAAAATGATAATATGGGATAAAAGGAGTTACTCTCTAAGGATGGGCTCATCTATGGTCTCGATCTCCGTTCTCGTATCTTCCGATGATGTACTTTCGCTCTCTGTCTCTGCTTCTCCTTCGCTCTCCATTCTGACCCTTTCCGGGAAGTAGGACAGAATGATGATATCCCCCACAGCATTCACCCATCTGTAGGGTATGGCTACATCAACGCCGCCCTCTACCAGCTCGGGATTTGTTTTTGTTACAAGTATACTGGCGACTTTCTTGTTCTCCACATCAAGGAGTACACTTCTTACGTTTCCGACAAATTTACCATTTCTCGTGTATACGGGTAACTTATTCAGAGATGTTACCAGGTCTTCCATACTATTCCTCCTGCCTGCTCTCAGCGAAATAGAATATGAAATACCAGTATTAAAATGTGATGGTGCGGGATGATTTATACAAAAGAGTTATCTTTTGACGAAACCTTTCCGGATAGACATGCGATTTCCAGAGAAACCTCGAAAATGGGATGAGGTAAAGAGGGAGATATATCGCTTAAGGGAGAAAGACATCCCGTTCTCCAGAATACTGGGGACAATGTGTGCAAAACCCGAGGAGAACCTGAAAAAAATCTACATGGATTTTCTCGAGACCAACTTGGGCGACCCCATAAAATTTCCCGGAACGAAAGAGATAGAGGACAAACTGACCGGCATGGTTCTCGATATTTTCAATGCCCCAAAATCGGCCGGTTGCCGGGTTGTGAGCGGGGGAACAGAGGGAAACATGCTTGCTGTAGCAATTGCGAGAAATATGAAAGGAGGAAAAGAACTTCTTATACCAGAACACGCTCACTTCTCCTTTCAGAAGATAGCAAGGATAGCAGGTGTAAGGGTCAGGGTCATAGAAACTTCAAGAAACCATGTGATAAATCCCAGTGATGTGCAGAAAAGTATAACAGATAAAACTTTTGGAGTTGTTGCGGTTGCAGGAACCACGGAACTTGGTCTCATAGATCCCATACCTGATATCTCCGATATCTGCTTTGATAACAATCTCTTTCTGCACGTGGATGCTGCCTTTGGAGGTTTTATCATACCTTTTCTCAAAGACCTTGGCCACGATTTACCGAATTTCGATTTCAGGTTGAAAGGTGTCAGCACGATAACAGCGGATGGGCACAAGATGGGCGGCTGCGCCATACCGCTCGGTTTTCTGATGGCGAGAGATGAGAAGTGGTTCAGATATATAGAAGTAGAAACCCCTTATGTGAGCACGAGATATCAATCAACGCTTCTCGGGACGAGGTCGGGCGGACCCGTGGCACATGGATATGCGAGATTCAATCTGCTCGGAAGAGAAGGCTTTAGAGAAACAGCGAGAAGATGCATGGAGCTGACCATGTACACGAAAAGGAAACTCGAGGAGAAGGGTTTCAGGATTTTTATGGAGCCTGTACTGAATGTTCTCGCCGTTGTTGTCGAGAATGTCGATGGGATAATTGAAAAACTACATGAGAGAGGATGGGGTGTTAATCCCATAAGAAAGTTATCCTCTTTTCGTATAGTCATACAGCCACACATGAGTGAAGAAATAATAGATAAATTTGTGGAGGATTTGGGGTATGTGTGCATGGAGGTGAAGACATGAGCCTACTTGAAAAATCTATTAAGGATGCCCCCATCGTTAAGAAAAATGGCTACAACTATATCGTACACCCTATTACAGATGGTGTACCATACATAGACCCCGCTCTTCTGGAAGAGGTTGCCACCAAGATGGCAGAGTATATACCCAAAGAGGTTGAAAGGATAGTGACCATAGAAGCCATGGGCATTCCTCTCGCAACCGCCATCTCCTTAAAATTGCGGAAACCTTTTACAATAATAAGAAAGAGAGAATATGGTCTACCCGGGGAAATATCGGTCGAACAGGTTACAGGATACTCGAAATCAAAATTGTTCATAAACGGTCTCGAGAAGGGAGATAAGATAGCGATAGTAGACGATGTTCTCAGCACGGGTGGAACACTTAGAGCTGTTTTGAAAGCTTTGAGAGAGAAAGATGTCGACGTCAGAATAGTTGTGATAGCGATAGATAAGGGAACCACGGCCAGGGAAATAGAAAAGGAATTCGGTGTGCCGGTAGTATCTCTCGCATCCATTGAGGTTGGGGAGAATGAGACGATCATAAAATCCATAAAGGTCTGAAAGACAAGATTTTTAATACAATGGAATGATGAGCAAATCATGGTAGAGATACCTGACCACAGACACTGCCAGATGTGTGGGAAGATTGTCCCTCCAGATCAGACCTTCTGCTCAAAGGCGTGCAGAGAAAAATTTGAAAACATCATGAGAAAGAGAAAGAGATTGCTGTTGATACTGTACCTCGTGCTCATAGCTGTGTTCGCACTGATGATATATGCAAGCTATGTCTGATCACTCGCTGAGTTCTTCCTGAACATCATTTATCATCTCCGTTAGCACATCCTCGAGGATGGGATTACGATACTCTCTGATAGAACCATCCGAGTATCTTACCCTTATGACGAAATCCTTACCCTCTTTGATTACATCAATGTTACACACCACTGTCATCTTCTCCCCTACCGAGTTAATCCCGTATCCAGTGGGGTATTTATAAGTTTTTGTCAATCCAGTGCCGAACACATC
>CAYSPA010000101.1:0-2621 GCA_964432835.1 uncultured Thermoplasmatales archaeon
TGCTCCTGTTGAGATTTCCATGGTTGTATCAATCTATAGGATGTTTAAATAGGTTTATAGGCTAAATTGGTCAATTGGAATAGGAGGGATTCCGCTGGATCATCGGTCTATCTACTGAAAGTTTGTCGGATCAGGTATGTCGAAAGCTACCACCTTGTAGGCATACCCGATAAAGAATACGTGGTCCTTGTCGAGCATTGTACCCGTCAAACGAATGTAGATGCCAATGAATCTGCGCATCATACCTATCTGCCATCCGTGGAGAACGCGCACACCCGGTGGAGACGGATCGATGATTATGGTTTTGCTTCTTTTCATGTAATTGCCCAAGCCGTAGTAGCTCCAGAACGTGTAGGGTTTGAATACCCTTATCTTTGGTAACAGTTTGAGGTCGAATCTTTTGCCATAACCATTACTCATGATGAAAACTCTCTTCTGCACAGGTCCTCCACCGGATGGCAGTCTCAGAATATCTTCTAATAGCTTGCCCAGTTTTGTATCCTTCAGTTTTCCTTTTATTTCATCGATTATGGAATTTATATCTGTGGGATCACTCAGGGAATCGATGATTTCCTCTATCAGTTTCTGGAGCTCTATCAAATCTTCCTTTGTCAGTTTGTATGAGAGGAATTTGAAGTTGCCATCGTCTCCGCAACCGAGTAATTCCAGTGTAGCCACCTGCTGATCTGTTTCACATGTGGTGTTTGCAGCCACCGCAATGTTTGTAATCACCGGTACCATCAGAACGACAGCTGCCATCAATCCGGCAATATACGCTCTTTTTCCTGCCATTTCTACCATCTCAATCTTAATTATGTTTACCCAACATATATAGATTTTGGTAAATTTATTTCTCTTTCGCTTCTATTGAATTCAAACACCCAAAAACCATAAATCCCGCTTTCAGATACTGATGGACAGGAGGGATATGATGAAAACACCTGTAATAGTGGTCAATGTAAAAACTTATGGGGAAGCGACTGGAGAAAAAGCGCTGGAGATAGCGAAAATAATGGATAAGGTTTCAGAGGAAACGGGAGTGAGCATGGCGATAGCGGTTCAATCCGCAGATATAAGACTGGTTGCGCCAAATGTGAAAATCCCAGTTTTTGCCCAGCATATAGACCCAATAAAACCGGGCAGTCATACTGGATGGACTCTTGCTGAAGCTGTAAAGGAAGCGGGAGCGGTCGGAACATTGATAAACCACAGCGAGCACAGACTCAAACTCGCGGATATAGACGAGTGCATATCAATAGCAAAGAAAGTGGGTCTCATGCAGATAGTGTGTTCCAATAATGTTTCAACATCCAAAGCCATTGCAGCTCTTAACCCAGATTTCGTTGCCGTCGAACCTCCAGAGCTCATAGGAGGAGATATATCTGTTACAACGGCAAATCCAGAGATTGTAAGTGGAACCGTGGAGGAAGTGAGAAAGATAAACAGAGAAATAAAAATACTGTGCGGCGCCGGCGTGAAGAATGGGAAGGATGTGAAAAAGGCGATAGAGCTTGGCACAGATGGAGTCCTGCTTGCAAGTGGTGTGGTGAAGGCAAAAGACAAGGAGGAAGTGCTCAGAGACCTTGCGAGTGGTGTTTAAAGTAGAAGACTCTCTATTGCCTTTCTGTAATCGTCGCTTCTGAAGACAAAACTGCCAGAAACGAGAACATCTGCTCCTGCCTCTCTCACCATTTTTGCATTGTCCTTGCATATACCACCATCAACCTCGAGGAGGATGTCGAGACCGGATTCATCGATGAGTTTCCTTGCTTTCCTGATTTTTGGAAGAACCTCTGGCATGAACTTCTGCCCGCCAAAACCGGGATTTACGGTCATGATGAGGAGGATATCGATATGGTCGAGAATATCTTTTACTGTATCAAGAGGTGTTGCTGGCTTCAGAGATATTCCAGCCTTGCACTTGTTCTCCCTGATGGCTTTGAGCACTGAAATGGGTTCTTTACATGCTTCTATATGCACTGTTATACCATCGGCGCCGGCGGAGGCGAAGCTTTCAATATACTTTTCTGGATTATCTATCATGAGATGGACATCGAAGAAGAGGTCTGTTACTTTCCTTATCGATTTGACAACAGGTATTCCTATGGTTATGTTTGGAACAAAATGACCATCCATCACATCTATGTGGAGCCACTCTGCGCCCGCTTCTTCTACTGCCCTGATCTCCTCGCCCAGTTTTGAGAAATCCGCAGATAGTATGGATGGAGCTATTATGGTCATGAAGGTGGTATAGATCAACTGCTTTTTATACCTTTAATGGTCTGAAAGTCACAGGATGGGAAACATTTATCTGATATACCAAGGAACTCCTTGAGTGCAGGTGTGATGACATCATCGTATGGATTTCCAATGGCATCATTTACCTCAGAATGAGAATAATTGAGAGCGCAGATTATCTCCGCATATACACCTGCGCTTTTGAGTTTATTAACAAAGCGCTCGCTTATATTGATTCGAAGTTTTGAACCGCGCGTTACAACAAAGAATGGCGGTATTGATTTTCCAGATTCGATATGGTTTATGGGGGATGCATCGTACCCCGGGATTATTTCCGAATGCATTTATGTAAAGCAATGATAGGGATGAAGGGGCGTATTTAA
>CAYSPA010000102.1:0-2471 GCA_964432835.1 uncultured Thermoplasmatales archaeon
TTCTCTGATTTAATTGTCAATCTTTCTTTGGTAACCTTTATGTTCTCATAGTAAACTCCATCTCTCACAATGATCGTATCTCCATCTGTCGCGTTATCTATCGCGGATTGTATCGAAGTATACTTTTCAGATGGACCCACGTATATGGTTTTTGCATTCCCAGCAATTGAAACGATGGCAAAAACTGCCAAAATTCCAAGTATTATCAATACCCATTTTCCTTTCATCTTCTCCCCCAATTTTACAATTAATTTTTCGATATAAATATTTGATTACTACTATCGATCTATTTCTACCCACGCAGAAAAATGAAAAGAGCAAGAAACCTATCTCGTTATATGAGTCCCAGTTTCTCCTTTTAAAGCTTCCCATGCATGATCTATATCCGCTATTATCGCTCTCTCGCCACCATTCTCCAGAAACCTGATAGCAGCGAGAACCTTTGGTCCCATGCTTCCAGCGGGAAAATGACCATCCTCGTAGTATTTTCTTATCTCTTCAAGTTTCACCTCTTTCAGAGCCCTTTGCCCTTCGGAGCCATAGTTGAGATACACATAGGGAACATCAGTCAGAATGAGCAAAACATTCGCACCAATATCTTCAGCAAGCCTCTCGGCAGATAAATCTTTATCCACCACCGCCTCTCTTCCATCAAGACCCCATCCCTTTCTTTCTACCACTGGCATGCCTCCGCCGCCGGCCGCAATGACGATTACACCACTGTCAAGAAGATTCTTTATCACGTCTGCCTCAACAATCGCTTTTGGATCAGGAGAAGGAACAACAATTCTCCATCCGTTCTTTTGCTTTGTCATCTGGTATCCATCTTTGAGAAGTTTCAGGGCTCGTTTTTCGTCAAAGTACGGTCCTATCGGTTTGGTGGGATTTTCAAATGCTGGATCATTATCATCAACCAGAACCTGGGTGATTATGGTAACAACATCTTTTTTGATTCCTTCTTTTCTGAGAGCATTTGATAAGCACTGCTGGATCATATATCCAATCAATCCCTGACTCTCTGCAACGCATATTCCTAAAGGCATTGGAGGAACCAGGTCTCTCCCTGCCTGATTCTGTAATAAAATAGCTCCCACCTGCGGACCGTTGCCATGAGTTAAAACAACATCCCAGCCATCCTTTATGATTTTCACAATAGATTTAACAGTCTCCCTTGTGTTCGCAAACTGCTCATAAATCGTTCCCTTCTGTCCCGGCTTAATTAAAGCATTGCCTCCAAGCGCTATCACTGCTCTCTTTGTCATATATCGGAAAATTACAGATGCATATAAAAAGGTAAGGATATATAGGGAAGGGAGCATGGCGCAGGTGCTGAAAGCGAACGAAGAAAATCTGAAAAGAGCAGCCGAGGTTATCAGAAAAGGTGGTCTCGTTGCATTTCCGACAGAGACGGTCTATGGTTTGGGCGGAGATGCTTTCAATCCAGATGCCGTTGCAAGAATATTCGAGGTTAAGGAAAGACCCACCTTCGATCCAATCATCGTTCATATAGCGGATTTTGATGATATCAAGAGGTTGTGCAGAGAGATTGATGAAAGAGCAAAAATCCTTGCAGAAAAATTCTGGCCAGGTCCTCTAACAATGGTTATGAAAAAATCTGAGGAAGTTCCAGATATAGTTACTGCAGGTCTCGATACCGTAGCTGTAAGAATGCCATCTCATCCAGTTGCTCGAAAACTCATAGAGTACTCGAAAACCCCAATCGCTGCACCAAGTGCAAATCTTTTTGGTAAACTCAGTCCAACCACCGCAGAGCATGTCAATGAACAACTTGGAGAGAGGATAGATATGATAATAGATGGTGGAAGGTGTCCCGTTGGTGTGGAATCGACAGTCATAGATCTCTCTGTCGACCCTCCAGCAATACTGAGACCTGGAGGTACACCTGCTGAGGAGATAGAGAGGGTTATTGGAAAAGTATCATTCATCCACCGCTCCGATGAACCAAAATCTCCAGGACAGTTGAAGAAGCATTACTCCCCGAGAACACCACTCAGGATAATCAGGGGAGAAATGGATGTGGGACATGGAGAGAAAGCGGGTCTGCTTGCTTTCAAGCGACCAGATGATGAAACTGCAAGGAAATTCGAAAAAATCGAGGTGCTTTCAAGTTCAGATGATTTAAATGAAGCCCTGCGCCAGGCGGCGCAAAATCTGTTTTCAGCACTTCACAGATTGGATAAAGCAAATCTTGATGTGATTTATGCAGAGCCGGTTCCTGAAATTGGTCTCGGCAGAGCGATAATGGATAGATTGAGAAAGGCAGAGGGAATGGGTTGATGGAGGTATATACTCTTGGAACGAGCAACAGGGGAATTGATGAGTTTATTTCTATCCTGAAAGCTTATGGTATAGAACTTGTTGTCGATGTCAGAAGATTCCCGACGAGCAAATTTGAGCATTTCAAGAAAGAGAATATAGAGAGACATCTCAGAGAAAATGGCTTCGAGTAT
>CAYSPA010000103.1:0-2413 GCA_964432835.1 uncultured Thermoplasmatales archaeon
CATAATTGAAGGCATCTTCCAAAGTCTTCTTGATTCTCTTGTGCTTCTCAAGAAAATCTTTCTTTGCAAGAATGTCCACCGACACGCTATGTCTGACAACACCCTCGTGGAGCAGTATGACAACATCACGGGGCTCTCCTTCGAATTTCACTTTCACCTCTCCACCACCTCCACCTTCAGCTTCCTAAAGATATTCAGACATCTCAGTCTCATATTAGGTCCAGTTCCTATCGAGATGCACCCCCATCTCTTGCACCCTTCTGGTGTTATATAGCAAAGCTGATGGAGGATAACCAAAAAGCCATATGGTCTGAGGACCCTTACAGCTTCATCTACAAAACAATATGGCGGAAAATCATAGTATGGAGGATCTGCATATACAATATCAAAACTATTATCCTCAAAAGGTATCTTTTCTTTCCTGAGGTCCATTATATAATCTGGTTGCACTTCAGGATTTATATCAATTCTAATTTCTTTCTTGGCATTAGGGAATCTTGCTATACCACAAAATAGATGCAATATTTCCTTTTGAGAATAAGGTCCTATGAGGACCTCTAACCTCTCTAAAAGTTCATCTGGATGTCTTATCTTGTACTTTCCATGTGGGCGAGATAATGCCCAATGTCCTGTAATGATTTTATTTATTTCATAGTTCATTTTTGTCACCTCTCTACAACTTCTACTTTCAACTTCTCAAAGATTCGATTCCTCCTGACATCATCCCACGTCTTCTTCCGCATCTTTCGGTACCACAGCTTTTTTTCGGCATCAAACTTGAAATTCAGCCTCTTGAGTTCTTCCTTGACATCAACAGTCCTCAACTCCTCTCCATCTCTAACCCTGACTGTGACAAACCTCCTGCTCTCCTGCTCCTCCCTGATCTCCGCTCCCCGCAAGTCGGTGGCGACTTCACGATAGATGGCGATGATGATGTCTTTATCCTGGATTCCTCTCTCTCTGCATTTCTCGTTGACAGCTACGAAGTTGTCTATCTGCGTGTCGATCGTTCTCAGTTTCTCATCGAAGTTCTCCAAGGTCACTCCATCACCTCCTCCAGCAAAAGTCTGACTATTTTCCCATACAGCTCAGCTATTGTGTGTTTCTTTCGACATTCGGGACAGACAAGGACAGGGAAATCACTCCTTACAAAAGAATCACGCCCATAAGATATCCAGATACGACTACGCCATTTTTTCTTTTTTCCACAGAAGATGCACTCATTTCTCCAGTTGATTTTTTTCTTTTGATTTTTTGATCTGTTTAATTCCAACTTCTCACCTCCTCGTGGCGAGATCAACCATTTGTAAAGTGACCGCTCTCCAGAGCTCTTTGATTGTATGAGTCTCGGCACATCCCGGGCATACCGTCACCTCGATCTCAAGCTGACAGACTTTCAGAGCAATGTTCCCGAGCCATCTCTTTCTCTCCCCGCAGAAGATACACTGCAATTCTTCATCTTTGCAGAGTTCAATCTCCATCATATCTTTGTTCATTACTCATCCTCCTTCTTCTTTTTCCGGGCAAAATATTCCTTCAACAGTTTGTTTATCAGCGGACTTCTCTTCCCAGGCGGCACACTCTCCGTTAGTTGCTTGTGAACATCTTCCTGCAAGTAGACTTGGATGGTTGGCATTATTCCTTCACCTCCTTACAGTCAATTCTCTTATAACATCCCTTATGATAGATCTCTTCTCTTCTTCAGTTAAGACTCCTATCAGTTCTGAATCTATAGAGAAGTCTTTTCTTAATGTTCCAGTCATTGTTCCTTTGACATACGCCCTGAAATACCTTGCTGCCATATTTTTTGTTTCTCTCCACTTCCACAATTCTTGTAGAGTCTTTTCATCAATATCCATTCTTATTTTCATCTCTTCACCTCCATCATCTTCGCCCTTCTCAACAGAGAGTTGATTGTCTTATCATACCACACAACCATTTTCCCACTCTCGGTTCTGGAGATGCTGAGAACCGGACGAATTACCGCTCCCATCACCTGCTCCCTCCAACCTTTTTGTCATCGATTTTCAGAACCTCGCTGATTTTTTCGATAACTGCTGAAATCTCGCCCGCCGTCCAGTTGCCCTCGATTTTTATTGTTCTTTTGCCACTGATTTCGCTGATGTTAGCTTTTATTGAGATATTTACACCATTTCCATTCAACATTCTTTGTCACCTCCTTCCTTCTCAACCCACACTGTAAACGGCTCTACTTTTCCCTCATATTCTCTGGGCGGCACTATCATCACTTCCTCATGTGTCTTCTTGAACTCTTCGAGCGCTTTCTTGTATTTCTCTTCAGCTTCTCTGAGCATTTTCTTCGCCTCTTCTTTAGTGATTCTCTTCATCTTCAGTGCCTTTATTGCCTCCTCTCTGAGTCTCACTGGATCGTCAGCAAAAGGGGCACCAGCAC
>CAYSPA010000104.1:0-2394 GCA_964432835.1 uncultured Thermoplasmatales archaeon
AGTGGTACAGTCTGTTCAAAGCCAGGGTAAAGCGATTCTGGAAGAGATTCCCATATCATAGCTCGCTGGAGAGTATCAAAACCTGGACAATGGCATGGTGTGCCATCTATAATCTGTGCTGGAGGTGAAAAAGTTGACAATCTCGGAAACAGAAATCAATATAAATGCTAACATGTATGCGGGTACCGATGAGGAGAGAGAGAGAAAAGGGTATGGTCACGCTCACATCTGTGATAGAATCCGAGGTAAGCATTCTCAAAAGACACGTGGAGATTCTTATGCTGGTAATAAAATACGAACCCATAGGTATAATAAAGCTTTCGGAAATGACGGGTTACCCTCAGCATATGATAAGATATTCTCTTCATGTCCTCGAGCAGGAAGACGCAATAGAGCCGTCACCCAGGGGCGCGGTAACAACAAAGAAGGTCAAAGCAGTGATAGAAAATCTAAAAAAGTCTCTCAGTAATATAAATAATGAGATAGAAGAAATCATAGATAAACTCTCCTGATGCCTCGGTAACTCAGCCTGGGAGAGTGCACGGCTGAAGACCGTGAAGTCGAGGGTTCAAATCCCTCCCGAGGCATCTCAATCCAATATGTGGAGGGGTAGAATGAAAGGTATGCACAAAATCAGTTATACGATATTTTTCCTCCTCATACTAACTGCCTGCGGCTGCATTTCTCCGAAAATTAAATTTGTCGGGCAGGAATTAGAAGAGAAATATATCGATGTGCCCCACGTTTTCAACCTGGATGAGGGAAAGAAGATGAAAATGTTGGGTGTGACTATCGAAAAGGTTGATTACGTTGTTTCCAGGGAGGAGATATGGCAATGGAACCAGGAGTCCCCTTCAACCATATACAAGATTTATTATCCGAGAGAGGGTTTTGCCTTCTATGTGGCTAACATTTCGATAGAGAACATCGGTGGAAAGATACTGAGCGTTTATACGGATCTTCCCGAGCAGTTCGAACTCATCGCGGGCAACAACACATACGATGCTCTGAGTTTCGAACTTCTCACCGAGGAGAAAGGCTATACATGTATGGAAAGCGAAGATAATAGATATGAGAGTGAGGTGTGTGAGTATTTCTCGGAAGGCCTTTATCCTGGCGAGAGGGGAAAAGGAAGCGTGTTCTTCGAGATAAGAGAGGATGAAAATCCCATAGAGTTGATCTTCACACTCAGATATACTAGATATCACGTCAATCTCCAACCGTGGAATCTTTCTTTCCAGAATCCGGAGTATGCCCTGAATTAGAACCGCGATTCCCAAATATTCTGCAGTATGCACACACATCCCCGGATGTCGGCTCTCCACATAGAGAGCATTCTCGAAGTTTTTCATCTTTCATGAAAAGGGGAGAGATATCGTTGATGGCAGAAATCATCTGCTGCCTGAAGTTTCTGTTCCATTTTTCTATATCGTAAAGTATCTTGTACCAGTTTGCTCTTCTCCTGTTGTAATCACATTCCTTAGCTTTAAATCTGCAGATGTGTCTCTCCGTGAAGGGTATGTTCATTTCTTTGCAAAATCTCGAATTCTCCTTGTTTCCCACATTGAAAAGAGGTCTTATCCTGGTGAGAAGTCTCGGATGTGTCGAATCAACCCTCGCCCTGAAGTTGGAAATCCATGAATAGTTTTTTCCAACGAGATTCTTCAGAAAGAATACAATGAAATCATCCATATTATGACCCGTTGCAACCTTATTCGCCCCTTTCTCTCTCGGAACCCTGTTCATCAGGTACCTCTTTGCTATACCGCACACACTGCATATCGGTCTCGGACCCCTGTATCTCGAAATATCCGGTGGCTCGATGGTTACAAGTTCAACGTCGCTCATCTCTGCTTGCCCTTTTATGGACTCCATGATCTCCGGTGAATCATCCAGATTGATGTAAAACCCTTTTATCTCGCAATCCACCCCTTTCTCTTCGACAAACCTCTTCAAAACATAAAGACAGGATGCGCTGTCCTTCCCACCACTCAGACCGACGAATATCCTATCACCATTTTCAACGAGTTTATTTTTCTCTATAGTTCTGAACACTCTTCTGAGATAGAGGTCGGTGAATCCACTCATTCGATTTTTGTAATGCATGCAAAACTATTTAATACACATCCCGTTAACCAACCTGAGAAGAACTTCTTCTCATACACAAAAGGAGGTGAAGCGATGAGAAGCTTAGAGAAGGGCTTTGGTATACTGGAAGGACTGGACAGCGATTCGCTTAGAAGCGACAGAGCAAGGCTCTGGACGGAGACGGGACTCAAAGAAACCAAGATTTCATCTACAATCCAAACCCCTCTTCCAGTAACTCAGCAAATCTGCCTGTAAATCTGGATGCAACGGCACCATCTACGAGGTCATGATCAAAGGATAAAACCA
>CAYSPA010000105.1:0-2372 GCA_964432835.1 uncultured Thermoplasmatales archaeon
GATTTGGTGGTAGGGGATGCAGCGATGATGGGAAAAAATATAGGTGCTACGAGTAGCAAAAATACACCATATACCAATGTTATTTTCATCATCGTAGATATTATAATCTGTGCGGATAAAAAGTTTTTGTGTATTCGAGGAAATAAGTAATGACCGAAAGTTTTTTTTTTACCCTATATGTATTACTGACTTGGGAGGTGAGATTAAGGTGAGGAGAAAGTTGGTTGTTCTGTTTCTGGCGCTATTGATGACATCTACAGCTATAGCGGGCATTTTCAATCACAGAAACGGAACAATCAATATTGCCAGTGCTGCTGAAGGATCTGGTGGAGGAGATGGGCGGGATTACCAACCCATTATCAACTATAGTTACGTCTGGGAGAAAACAGATATTCTCAGCAAGATAGTATTCAATCATAGTAAGGGTCGCGCATTCGGAACACCCGGTGAACACATAGCTGCAAATCGTATCCAAGATTGGATGAATGAAACGCTGGGATCGGAGAATGTAACGAGGGAGAAGATAAATGAAACTTTGAAGAAGGGATATATCACATTAAGGGGTCGCTTTATACTGGGCATCTTAAGTTCGCTTAAAAGTGGTGTATTAAGTAAAAACAGAATAGTGGACGCTCACTGGATAAACATTACCGTAGAGGGGACAGATAAATACTGGAACTTCTCTTATGAGAAAGAAAAGATATCAAGTTGTTTCCCGTTTCTGGCAAGAAAAATACCAAGCGATGATATAATCAAAGTCAACGGAAAGACTTACTACATCAGGCACAAGAAGAACTTAAAAGTCTCCAACAAACCGGTTCTCTTCAAAAGATTCTGTTCCGTCCTATATACAGACTGGGAAAATCCATATCATTGGAAAACCATCTATTGTTCTCGTATACCATATTTCATACCCTTAAACAGACCGAGATGTAAAGCGTTTATACTGGTCGATAAAGATTTCAACGACACTTATTTTATGGGTCCTTCTTATGAGGGCTTTTATGCAAAACCGGGATACTCGATAAATGGTTCTAAATGGAGAGAAATAGAAAGAGAGATCAACAGCGGTCACAAGGTCAAAGCGGAGATATATTCAAAATGGCATTACGATAACGTCACAAGCTACAACATCATAGGCGAACTGAAGGGAAGGGATCCGAGTAATGTTGTTGATATAGTCTGTGCTCATTATGACTGCTGGTGGAATCAGGGAACAATAGATGAGGCAGCAGAAACTGCACTCGTCCTTGGAATAGCAAAATACATGAAAGAACTCGAAGAGGAAAAAGGAA
Organism: uncultured Thermoplasmatales archaeon; assembly: GCA_964432835.1. Lineage (GTDB taxonomy): Archaea > Thermoplasmatota > E2 > DHVEG-1 > B18-G2 > B18-G2. The sequence continues at coordinate 1,296 of CAYSPA010000105.1, forward strand.
TAAAACCAGAGCATACGGTCAAATTCATAGCGTTTGGTGGGGAAGAAGTGGGTTTCAGAGGCTCTCTTGATTACATAATAAAACACAACAAAAAGGGAGAAGAGATAGTGAGATATGTTATAAATCCCGGTAATTTTGGTCACAATAACAGCAAAGGATATCCCTTTAAAATCGGTAGTGATAGAGAATTCTTGAGAAAAATAGGAGAAAATATAGCACATGCTCTGGATTACCACAATAGATTTGTCTGGGGAGTTGAAGGAAGTTCAAAAATAGAAGCGGAGGATTCTAAAGCATTCTATGCACTTGGAGAAGAGAAAGGAGTTGTCCAATTTGGCAGGGGATACTTCAAAGGCTATCACAGAGACGGGAGTAATCATACTAAGGGAGATGTCCTCTATCCAAATAAACCATTCTGGGGCCTCAACGATACTGTATTCAAGGTAGAGAGCGATATCGTGTTACTGACGGCACTCTATCTGTGCTACGAGGATATTATAAAAGAAAATCTCACCATATTGAACAGCAATCCCGTAACCTTTGACAGTGGAAAGGATGGAAGACACGATTCCGTAAGAATTCATTTCAACGTGAGCAGTGTGATACCAACAGGGGCAAAAATCAGAGTGGATCTCTTTTATGCAAATAACTCGAATAACTGGAGTGACAGCCTCACTCATACATATACGAGATATTTCCTGATAGGGGAAAACGGAACAGCGCATGGAAGCGTAGTTTTATCACTTCCATCAACGGAATCTCCGGGCCAATACAAGGCGAAATTGAAACTGTACGATGTAAACGGCACACTCGTAGATGAGGATGAGACGGATAAGTTCTACTTGAATCTCCTCGATATTCCGATAGCAGATTTCACGTATTCACCAAGTAATCCAACAGATGTCGATGATATAACCTTCAATGCTAAAGATCATTCATATCCATCCGCTGGAGAAAATCCGAGGATAGTCAACTATACTTGGAACTTTGGAGATGGAAGTTATGAATACGGTGGAATAGTAACCCATAGATATGCGGATGATGGATATTACAATGTTACCCTGACAATTATCGATA
>CAYSPA010000106.1:0-2239 GCA_964432835.1 uncultured Thermoplasmatales archaeon
ACGTATGAACCGCTTTCCTCAGTTCATTGACCAAATATGCCTTACTTGGGCGGCGTTGCACCGGCGTTAGTGTACCAACGGGCTTCATCTTTCTCCCCTTCTCGGAATCGTGAGTAAAAACTCATTACCTTCGACTTTTAGATCCACATCCCTTTCCACAGTCTCTTTTATCAGTGTGATTATCCGTCTTACACCGCTTCCAATATCTGTTACCAACCCCATCTTCGCAAGAAAATTGTATATGGTGGGATTTCTCAGAACATGGGAACCACCTATTTTCATGCTCTCTATGGTCACAGTGTTGGGTAGAACTCCTGGAGTGTGAAACTCGACCCTATCTTTGAAGATTAATATCCGAATGGGAGCACTTATCGTATAATCTCTATGAGCAATGGCATTAACAAGCGCCTCTCTCAGCGCCTCCTCCGGAATTTCCGGGTATAACTCCGGCTCCATTCCTCTTATCCTGTGTTCTTCTTTTAGATGAAGTTTGAGAAAAACCATAACATTTTCAAGAATTTCCGGGACTCTGCCATCCATCTCTTTTTTATCCTTTGGAGGGAGAGATAGGTCATCCCCTTCAATATATGCTGTTATCACTCTGGCGTGGGGAAGAAAGAACTGAGGATGCCTCCCAAAAAATAGCAGACCTGTCAATGTCGGCTTCTCTCTCGAAGAGATGACCTTCAGATTTTTCATATAGGTGTATATGCTCTCATCGGTAATCTCCATACCCAGATAATCTCTAAAAAATTTCTCAAAGTGATCTAATTCTAGATCACTGATCGAAGCTCTGAATATCTCTGTCTCATCGTAATAAATGCTTTCTGTTGCCTGAAAAAGCCTCAGAAGCTCCTGTCTGGTTGCCTGTCTACGTCTGTTTGTACTGCGGATATAATATAATCCACTTCTGGTCCTGTATGGTCTCTGATCACCTTTCGGCACATTTACTATAACCACCCCTTCGCCCTCTGCATCAACCGTCTCCTGAACTACAGTAATCGGCGGTTCACAACGGTTAAAAGCCACATCATCCACCCTTCTCATCACCTCATCGGTATCATCCACTCCCACAATCTCGCCGCTATCAGCAACCCCTATAATGATCTGTCCACCATCAGTATTTGCAAAGCTGATTATGGCTTTAGCAAGGTTCTCTCTATCCACCTCTCTTTTAAATTCTGTATGTATATCTTCCCCCTTTTCTATTCTCTCCATCAGTTCAAACTCGTCCATCACAGACCTCCATATCCATATTTTCCAGCTCTTCTCATGAATGCTTCCTCTCCACCTTCCATTATGTTTTTAACACCCTGTCTTATGCTTTCTTTGTCTATGGACCCTCCGTCGGCTATCCTGCACTGTCCTCCCTCTGATTCAAGCACGATGATAAGCTCGGAGTCTCCGAGAACCGGAATATTGGCATTGTGTGTGGCTATGATTAACTGTCTTTTTCCTTTCATATCCCGGAGCGTCTTCACCACATCTTCATAGATGAAGCGGTTATCAAGATCTTCCTCAGGCTGATCGATGATCAGCAGATTCTCTTCTCTGGCAAAGAGCAAAAGAAGGAGTGCTGTTGCTTTCTGTCCTGCAGAAAGCCCATCTATCTTTTTGTATTCACCATTCACCTTCAAGGATATCTCTATCTTATCCTCCGGAAAGAGAGTTTCAAGCTCAAAGAGCTTTTTTTCATCCTCGAACCATCTCACAATTTGATCTGCCTTCGCCTCTGTGAGATTGAACCCCTCTATAAGTTTTCCAGATCCTTGATTTATGTAATCTGAGAGCAGAATACCGTCTATGGTCTTCCCAATAGGACTTACAAGCGAATCTACAGCATTACCGACCCCTGACCCTTTTAACATATCTTTTAAGCACTCAGTAAATCGTCTCTTCTCTTCCTCAAACAAAACACTGACTCTCAACTTCTCTTTTAATTTATCGTTGATTCTATCCTTCTCTTTATCTCTTACTTTAAAAATTTCGTGCCTTTTTTGTTGTATTTCATCTTTTAGCTCCTTCCGCTCATCATAAAGTCTGCTCAATTTAATTTCATACCTTTGAAGTTCCCTCAAAACTGGTTCAATCCTCGCTCTCTCTTTTGTAAGCTCTTCAAGTCTTTCAGGGTGAAGTTTTTGCTCCCCAAGTTGCGTTTTTATCGTTCGAACCTCTTCCTCGACTGGTTTCTTCTTATCGATCCAGTAATTATAGAACTCATCTATCCCTGACATCCCTT
>CAYSPA010000107.1:0-2235 GCA_964432835.1 uncultured Thermoplasmatales archaeon
TTTTGAATAAAAATCCGGATGTCATATGGTTCACCGACCTGAGCATAAACATTGATATAGATTTTGATAATATCGTTGTAACGGACCACCACAGCACGGTTAAACGTTACCGATACTCTCTAAACCCCCATGATTTTGGCTTAGATGGATGCGTTGGTCTATCCGGTGCAGGTGCCACGTATATCGTATCAAAAAGCATGGATGTGAAAAATGAAGACCTCTCCCATCTTGCTGTAATTGGTGCCTGCGGCGACCTCCAAGATAGGAGGGAGAGAAAACTGGTGGGACTGAACAGAGATATCTTAAATGATGCCATCTCGGTCGGTCTAATCAATGTAATCAAAGATATACAGTATTTTGGAAGAGAAAGCAAGCCGGTTTTCAGATTATTGCTGTACGCGGATGACCCGGTCATACCTGGAGTCAGCGGTTCGGAAGAGGCTTGCATCTCATTTCTCACGAACCTCGGATTGAGCAGGAAGGAGATTTATAGAAAATGGGTTGAGCTCAGCAAGGAAAAGAAGAGAAAAATCCTTTCTGAGATTGCCAGAAGACTACTTGATAAGGGATTTGGTTCAAAATCCATCAGGAGATTGATAGGTGAGGTTTACCTCCTCGATAACGAAAAAGAGGGAACGGAACTTCACGATTCCAGGGAGTTTGCAACCCTTTTGAATTCCACCGCCAGATACGGTAGACCCGATATAGCTCTGAAGCTTTGTCTCGGTGAAAAGGAAAGCAGTTTCAGGGAGGCCAGGAAGTTTCTGAACAATCACAGACAGACTCTTTCGAGGGGTCTCCAACTTGCAAGAACAAAAATCGAGAAGAGAAAGATCCTCAACTACTTTCACGTTGGAAACAGGGTTAGGGATACCGTTGTGGGAAGTATAACTTCCATACTGTCAAAGGAATTCTCATCTCTACCCCTCATCGGATTCGCAGATGGAGAAAACGGTCATGTGAAAGTGTCTGCGAGATATAGAGATGGCGGAGAAATAGACCTTTCAAGAGCCATATATCTCGCTGCCTCATCTGTTGGTGGTACCGGCGGTGGCCACAGGTACGCGGCGGGCGCGCTGATACCAAAAGGAACCGAAGAGATATTTTTGGATGCGCTCGAGAAAGAGATAAACTGTCAGCTTTCTTCGGATGTCTTGTAAATCTTGACGACTTTCAAATCATATACGAGGGTCTGGCCTGCGAGTTTTTCCAAGCTGTATGGGAAACTTTCGTTTATCATTCTCATATAGCTGAAGAGGTCTCTGAGAAACTCGACGGGAAAATTCATTGTTATATCCCTCGTCTGATTTCTCTTAATGACGACGATTCTGTCGAACTCTCTGGTCTCATTATCGGCTTTCGCTATTATCTTTTCATCCGTTATATTTGTAACTGTGTACACCGTCTGAGAGAATCCCTGGGCGAAGAGAATCGTGTCGTTGATCGATGGATTTATCTGCACCTCTATTGTACTATCTGTCAGGTTTATGATCATGCTCTTATTCTGGGGGAACAATATCGCCGTGTTATTTGTCTGGTCATATGACATCCAGGTGAAGTTTTCGCCTATTTCCATGGTTGGGGTTATGTAGACCCATGCCTTCGTTTCGTTTATTTTGGTTATCATGGAGGAATTCGGCCAGAATGTCGAGTAAGGGTCAAGATAATCTGGTAGAGGCTTCCCGACCTCCAGCCCCTCCACCCTCAGGACGTATACCGTTGTTGTTCCGTTTCCGTACATGGCGGTAAAGCTTTCCGGCATGGTGACATTTTCTTTTATCTTGACAAGTTTGAAGCTTATACCGCTGATGTCGATGATGTCCCCAACTTTTGGTTTCACTCCGTATGCTTTTTCTGGAGGAACGGTAACCGTTTTCTCTTCGCCCTCTTTCATTCCTATCAAAGCTTCTATCACTCCCCTGATAAAGGCAGAGCTGTAATCCTCATATCCCTCGGGAGGAAAACTGGTGGCATTGAGGCTTACGTATATCTTGAGAGGCTGGTAGGTTTTATTCTCTCTGTAGATACCGTTTTTCTTTGCAACACTCTCATAAGATGTATCTATTATGGTACCATTGATGGCGTATCTGGCTATGTAGTCAACATCCACACAGTCACCTATTTCCACAACCTTCTGTGGAGTGAAGAGGTTCTTTATATTCTCTCTGAAAGTGTAAAGGGATGCGACGGTCACGGTTATGAGAATCAGCGCAACCAGTGCGTAAATTCCCGTTT
>CAYSPA010000108.1:0-2212 GCA_964432835.1 uncultured Thermoplasmatales archaeon
GATACTCCTTCCATCCAGAACCAGAAAGATAACCTCTGACTATGCACTCAACCGGTATCACCTCTGTCTTCGTAACAAGCATGCTTCTTTTATCAAGAACATCCCGGTAATCCTTCAATTCATCCGGAAAATCCTCAACATCTCCAGAAATAAGATGATTATCCACAATGTTTTTCATTTTTTCAAACCAGAATATGGAGAGCTGGGTGAGATAAATTCCCTTGTTTGGTATGGGGTCGGGAAGAACAAAGTCAAAAGCAGATATTCTGTCAGTTGCAACAATCAGAAGATTGTCATCGATCTCATAGATATCTCTGACCTTTCCTCTCTTAAACAACTTAAAAGGTAGCTCCGTTTTATCTACAGCTCTCGGCATGAACTCATAAAACCCTGGCTCCCTTTTCTACCTTTCTATCCAGTTTGATCGGCCTATCTTTTACCATCAGAATCCTGCCCTCATACACTACCCTGCCATTCTCGTCCACACTGATTTTTATCTTCCTGAACTCGTCTATATCCACGACATCCTTGGGCGAGTGCTCCACACCTTCGACTCTGACTATATCCCCTGGTTCGCCATCCGCCAGAAGTAAAGAAACATTTTTTCCATCATCCGCCGCAAGGAGCATACCCTGAGATTCTATCCCCCTCAACTTCGCCGGCTTGAGATTTGCGACCATGATTATATTCTTGCCCTTGATCTCTTCCTTGCTGTAGTACTTCTTCAATCCTGCAACTATTGTTCGCTCTCCTTTTTCTCCAACATCCACCTTCAGAACGTAGAGTTTATCAGCATTTGGATGGTCTCTCACCTCAAGAACTTTTGCCACTCTGATATCAAGGGATGAAAACGGGTCTTCTTCCTTCTCTGGCATAACCTCTTCAAGAGATAACTTCCTGAACAATGGCTCCGGTTTCTTCAACTCCATACCCTCTTCTATATCGCTAAGCGCCTCATCCCACGAGTGAGAAAATATAGAATCGTTGTATCCAAGATACTTCCACACCTTCTCGGATGAAAACGGCAGGAATGGAGCGAGCATGATTGCAAGCGCCTTAACCAATCTCAAACAGATATGCATGGTTGTTGCGCATTTCTCTCTATCTGTCTTTATACTCTCCCATGGTTTCTTATGAGCAAAATAGGCATTTCCCTTCTGGGCGAGAGATATTATCTCTCTCAGTGCCTTCTTGAATGAGCATTTCTCAAGTTCTGCTCTTGCGGTTTTCATTGTTCTCTCGATGCTATCCAGTAATTCTCTGTCCATATCATCCAGTTTGCCTGCAGGCGGCACGCGCCCAAAGTTCTTCCATGAGAATGTAAGCACCCTGTGAACCAGATTACCATAGATTCCAACCAGCTCATCGTTGTTCTTGCTCACAAAATCATTCCATCTCCAGTTGCTGTCCCTCTGCTCGGGCATGTTTACAGAAAGGTAATATCTAATGGGATCAACATCGAACCTTTTGAGGATGTCAGGTATCCAGATTGCAAGACCTCTGCTCTTTGAGAACTGCTCTCCTTCCAACCTGAGATATTCATTGGCGGGAACATCATAAGGTAGAGAGAGTTCCTCATCATACCCCATGAGAATGGATGGCCATATTATCGTGTGGAATGGTATGTTATCCTTTGCAAGGAAGTAATAATGTTTTGCATCCTTATTTTTCCACCACTCCTTCCATTTTTTGGGTTCTCCGGTTTTTTCAGCCCACTCCATGCTCGCCGATAGATAACCAATGACCGCATCAAACCACACATAAATCCTTTTATCCTCGAATCCCTTGATCGGAACCTCAACCCCCCAGCCTATATCCCTGGTTATCGCTCTATCCTTCAATCCTCCTTTAATCCAGTTCTCGGTAAATTTTTTAACATTCGATCTCCAGTGATGCTTATCCCTCATCCATTCCAGCAATTTATCCTCAAATCTGCTGAGAGCAAAGAAAAGGTGCTTTGTATTTTTCGGAACGGGTTCGTTTCCACAAATCTTACATTTTGGATTTATCAAATCCCTCGGATCAAGGAGCTTTCCACACTCATCGCACTGGTCTCCACGAGCATGCTCATATCCGCAATAAGGACATATCCCCTCTATATATCTGTCTGGAAGAAACCTTTTACAGTTTTCACAGTAGAATGCTTCTGTCTCTTTCTCATAAATAAAGCCTTTCTCGTAAAGTTTTCTCACAACATCTTTAACAACATTCT
>CAYSPA010000109.1:0-2180 GCA_964432835.1 uncultured Thermoplasmatales archaeon
ATCCGGAGGTTTTCCTAAAACAGATGTGTTGTCGCAGTCGTATCCCTTTACAAAAACTCCCCATTCATGAACCTCAAAATCTTGATGAAAATCTACGCACCCACAGATCAGAACTACGCAGATCAGTAGAGAGATCAAGCCCCCAACAGATCTTTTCATACCAATCTTTGCTTAAAGGCATAAGTCAATAAAAGCCTTTTCACTAACCGCCCTTGCTAATTAATCGTACATGAAAAGAAATCAAAATAATACGCCGAGGGGGAGATTTGAACTCCCGCGGTGCGAAAGCACCACCGGCTCTCAAGGCCGGCGCATTGGGCCGGACTTTGCTACCTCGGCATAAATGGAACAATAACGAATATCGAAGAACTAAATAAAAAGAATTTCTCAGGACTTCAAAACGATTTCGATGTGCACACCATCTGGGACTTGTATTCTCATTAACTGTCTCAGTGCCCTATCGCTCGCATCCAGGTCTATCAATCTCTTGTGAATTCTTATCTCCCAGTGATCCCATGTCTCAGAACCCTCGCCATCGGGACTTCTTCTGCACGGTACCCTTAATCTCCTGGTCGGTAGGGGTATGGGACCACTGTAAGCCACTCCCGTTCTCTCTGCTATCATCTTTATCTGATTGCATACGTCCTCGAGTTTTTTCGGATCCGTGCCGGTTAAGGAGATTCTAGCTTTCTGCGCCATATCCTCCCCATAAAAATATTATAAAGAGGGGATTTATGCTTTTTCCACCTCGACGCACACGCCAGCAGCTACCGTCTGACCCATATCTCTTATCGCAAATCTTCCAAGCTGCGGGAACTCGCTCACCGGTTCTATGACCATCGGTCTCGTTGGAACTATCTTCACCAGTGCGACGTCTCCGGTTTTCAGAAACTTCGGGTTCTCCTCGATAACCTCTCCAGTCCTTGGATTGAACTTCTTGAGAAGCTCCTCGAATCTACACGCAACTTGAGCGGTGTGACAGTGGAACACGGGTGTGTATCCCTTCGATATTGCTGTTGGATGATTCAGAACAACTATTCTCGCTATGAATGATTTTGCCACGGTTGGTGGATGGTCCACAGGTCCTGCAACATCCCCTCTTCTGATCTCGTTCTTTGATACACCTCTAACGTTTGCACCTATGTTGTCTCCCGGAATCGCCTGTGAGATTTGCTCGTGATGCATCTCTATGGTCTTGACCTCTCCAATCACTCCGCCCGGCTTCTTGCTCGGAAGGAAGATGATCTTCATACCTGGCTTGAGGACCCCTGTCTCAACTCTTCCCACGGGAACCGTTCCCACTCCAGTTATCGAGTACACATCTTGGACTGGCCATCTGAGAGGCTTGTCTATCGGCTTCTCGGGAACCTTGAAGTTGTTCACGGCTTCGAGAACCGTTGGCCCATCCCACCAGTTGAGTTTCCCTTTCTCCTTAACATTGTCTCCATGGAATGCGGACACGGGCACATACTGTAGCTGGTCATCCTTGTAACCGATGCTCTTGAGGAGCTTATCCACCTCTGCTTTAACCTCTTCGAATTTCTCTTTACTGTAATCAACCTCATCCATCTTGTTTATCGCTACAACCATCTGATCCACGCCGAGGGTCTTTGCGAGGAAGGCGTGCTCCTTTGTCTGTGCCATGACTCCTTCGGGTGCTGCCACCACCAAGATGGCTGCGTCCGCCTGGCTGGTACCCGTGATCATATTCTTTACAAAATCCCTGTGTCCGGGAGCATCGATAATCGTGAAGTAATACTTATCGGTATCGAATCTCTTGTGCGCTACATCTATCGTGAGCCCTCTTTCTCTCTCTTCCTTCAACTGGTCAAAGATCCATGCCAGTGCGAAGCTCTCCTTGCCCTTTGCCTTTGCCTCCTCTTTGTACTTCTGGAGAAGATGTTCTGGAAACTGACCCGTGTCGAGCAGCAGTCTTCCCACCAGTGTGGATTTCCCATGGTCGACGTGCCCTATCACCACCAGATTCAGGTGCGGCTTTTCTGGCATAATTCTACCTCCTTCTTCGCTCACATATCTATGGGGGTATTTAGAATTTTTCCTCTTCGATAGCGTATCCAGTTATGCTTTATAAGGTTTTGGGCTATCCTTGTGGGTTCACATCCCGTCATGTTTTTTCTGTCCAGTACCCGATGCGGAACCTACTAAATCCTTAAATACCA
>CAYSPA010000110.1:0-2179 GCA_964432835.1 uncultured Thermoplasmatales archaeon
CCCGTTTCGCTCTCTCCAAATCCTCCAGCAGTCCCTGAACTGCTGATTTGACGTCATCAGTCAGAAAACCCCTTTTTATGAATGGCATTCTATGGATGCCGCCGTCCATCCTTCTTATATTTCCGATATATTGAATCACCCTCTCTTTCCCTTTCAGCGGTTCATACTTCACCTCTCCACCACCTCCACTTTCGACTTCCTAAAGATATTCAGACATCTCAGTCTCATATTAGGTCCAGTTCCTATCGAGATGCACCCCCATCTCTTGCACCCTTCTGGTGTTATATAGCAAAGCTGATGGAGGATAACCAAAAAGCCATATGGTCTGAGGACCCTTACAGCTTCATCTACAAAACAATATGGCGGAAAATCATAGTATGGAGGATCTGCATATACAATATCAAAACTATTATCCTCAAAAGGTATCTTTTCTTTCCTGAGGTCCATTATATAATCTGGTTGCACTTCAGGATTTATATCAATTCTAATTTCTTTCTTGGCATTAGGGAATCTTGCTATACCACAAAATAGATGCAATATTTCCTTTTGAGAATAAGGTCCTATGAGGACCTCTAACCTCTCTAAAAGTTCATCTGGATGTCTTATCTTGTACTTTCCATGTGGGCGAGATAATGCCCAATGTCCTGTAATGATTTTATTTATTTCATAGTTCATTTTTGTCACCTCTCTACAACTTCTACTTTCAACTTCTCAAAGATTCGATTCCTCCTGACATCATCCCACGTCTTCTTCCGCATCTTTCGGTACCACAGCTTTTTTTCGGCATCAAACTTGAAATTCAGCCTCTTGAGTTCTTCCTTGACATCAACAGTCCTCAACTCCTCTCCATCTCTAACCCTGACTGTGACAAACCTCCTGCTCTCCTGCTCCTCCCTGATCTCCGCTCCCCGCAAGTCGGTGGCGACTTCACGATAGATGGCGATGATGATGTCTTTATCCTGGATTCCTCTCTCTCTGCATTTCTCGTTGACAGCTACGAAGTTGTCTATCTGCGTGTCGATCGTTCTCAGTTTCTCATCGAAGTTCTCCAAGGTCACTCCATCACCTCCTCCAGCAAAAGTCTGACTATTTTCCCATACAGCTCAGCTATTGTGTGTTTCTTTCGACATTCGGGACAGACAAGGACAGGGAAATCACTCCTTACAAAAGAATCACGCCCATAAGATATCCAGATACGACTACGCCATTTTTTCTTTTTTCCACAGAAGATGCACTCATTTCTCCAGTTGATTTTTTTCTTTTGATTTTTTGATCTGTTTAATTCCAACTTCTCACCTCCTCGTGGCGAGATCAACCATTTGTAAAGTGACCGCTCTCCAGAGCTCTTTGATTGTATGAGTCTCGGCACATCCCGGGCATACCGTCACCTCGATCTCAAGCTGACAGACTTTCAGAGCAATGTTCCCGAGCCATCTCTTTCTCTCCCCGCAGAAGATACACTGCAATTCTTCATCTTTGCAGAGTTCAATTTCCATCATATCTCTGTTCATTACTCACCCTCCTCTTCTTCAATCAGGTCGAAATGTTCCTTCAATAGTTTGTTAATCAGTTTCGACCTCTCTCCCGGTGGCATATCCATGATTTTTCGATATATTTCGTCTTTCAAATACACGTGGACAGATGGCATTACTCCTTCACCTCCTTTTTCGATTTTACCATATCATATGTACATGACAGTCCAAAAGACGATACAAATATCCCCAAAAATAAAGTTACAATCCCAACTCCGCCATCGATTGATATGTCAGGTATAAGGAATATTGAAAAAACAATCATCAATATACCAAAAAGAGTGCTTGTCCCTCCGAGAAACAAACCATCTTTATCATCGAATATTATTTCCTTTTTTTCCATCTCATAAGAACCTATCAAAAAACCTACTGCTGCCAGAAAGCAAAGTGGCAAAAAAAATAGGTGCACTACGAGAGGTACATCAACATTTATTATACTGTAAATTGAGAATACAATTACTGCTAATATATAAAGTATGCCTACTACTATCCATTTCATTCTACCACCTCCTCCTTCCTTAGGATGAGAGGGATACAGCAACCCCTCGGTGAAAAAATAAAGAATATGCCGATCAAGATTTCGCCTCCGTCAGGACCGCCCTTTTCAATAGCGAGTTGATTGTGCGGTCATACCAGACAACCAATCT
>CAYSPA010000111.1:0-2164 GCA_964432835.1 uncultured Thermoplasmatales archaeon
GAGACCTTCGTCTGATACATTGAACTGTAATACCACCACATAATCTGTTCCAACGGGTTTAATGATCTTTTGAACGTTAGTTCTGGTCACCGTAGTTGCTGTGGTTGTCATTGACGGGATCATGGCTACCAGTACCGATCCTATCATCAACAGCGTCACTAACAAAGCCATAGCTTTATTCCTATTTTCCTTCATCTTCTTCTTCCCTCCTTACCTTTTATTCTTCCACCTTCACCTTTCTTCTTTCCACCTTTCTTTCCCTGAATCGACCCACACCGTGGATCGACCGGGAGGACTCGCAGTGTATACAGAAATGGTATTAAATACTTTGCGAGTCCTCTTCATCCCTACCTCACCTTACCTTGGCTTATAAATGATGATACCACTTATAAAGGTTACGTTTTTAACTGCTCCATAACCGTATCGGTATCCCACACCTCTATGCCATCGGGTTCTCTCTCAACAGAGTCCCTGCTCTTTACTATCATGATTTTCCTGCAGTCCTTAAATCTTGAAAGTTTTCTTTCTATCTCACCCACCTCAGCCCTTCTTACCCTATCCTTCCATTTGACTTCACAAACCACCTTCAACCTTTTATGATCTGCAAGAGCAATATCGATCTGCAGATTTGGCTTATTGATCGTGTATACTCGAAGGTCAAACATTTTCGACAAAAGTTCTCTGAAAAAATCTTCAACGTGCATCGGTAATTTCTCGGTAAAGTATCTCCTGCTTATTTCCCTCTCCGAAAAATTGTATTTCTCATCCAGATAGTAATAAAGGTCAACCATCGGAGAAGATACATAATAGTAATACCTCTTTCCAAAATATTCAGGTATCCTTTTCACCATTCCTATCTCAGAGAGTATTTTCAAATATGGTTTCACCGCCGAAGTATCCTGTTTTTCAATGAGTTTATTGGAATAAAGAAATCCCGTCACCTCAGATAGCGTGGTCTTACCAGATGATAAAGCACGCAGTATACCCTCATATCTGGCGGATAACTCTTTTTCTTCCTCCCCAAATACCTCTCCAACAAGAGAGGGTACGATTATTTTCAAATTATTCAGTATATTAACCGTATCTGATCCGAACCATCTCAGCAGAATCGGTTCTCTCATGTATACCGATTGCTCCACAAGGGTCTTTCCATCCTTTATTTTCTGAGAAAGGTTGAGAAGAATATCTCTCTCATCTATCAGATTCATCTGGAAACCCAGAAAGAGACCAAGAATCGGAGACCCCTTGCTCAGAAAATTCTGGGCAAGATGGAGTGTCGATGTTATCAGAATGAGATTGCACGGAGATTTTACGTGCAGCCAGTCAAGGAATTCATCCGGTAATCTGTGAAACTCGTCGATTATCACAATCTCCTCTCTTTCTTCTATCAGCCTTTTCATCTCATCATAAGTTATGATTTCGTTCCTGTCCTCGCGATAGATACTCCTGTCTCTCCTGACAAATAGATAGAGAGCATCGCGAAAGACCGATTTTATGAAAAACGTCTTCCCCGTTTTTCTTCTACCATAGACAATCATGGGTGGCTTTATCCTTTTTATCCTCTTTTCATCCTGATACCGCTTTACTATAATCATCATTACTATAATGGCAGTTATAGTATTTATCTCTGATGGTTTTTCAAAATATATAAGGGTACAGCATACCCACTTCCCAAGATGTGGGTTTTACAGAATCACCTCACCTGTCCTGAGGCGTGGATATCTCTTCGACCAGTCGCAAGCCCGCGGCGACGCCGTCTATCGAGTGAATCGCCGCACCGCACTCCTCTATAACCCTCTTGACGCTGTCATAATCTATGTTGTCTCCCTCGATGGTTATCTTGACGTTATCCGTATCTGTATCGACCTCTTTCAGAGAAATGTTTACTCCAGATATGCCTTCGAGGTCACCGAGCCTCTTCGCCAGTTCTATAATCGAAGGGACGTGCGGCTTCAACACATCCAGTATCAATCTCTTTATGGCGCTCAATTCTCCCGCACCTCGTAACTCCATATATCATTCAAGTTAATAAATCTGCTGACTACAGGAGTTTGAAGATCATGACCTCCATGGACTGAGAAAGAGTGCTCTCCTCGTGGATTGCCTTCACGGTTATCGTGTGCTTTCCGAATGCGCTTCCCTCCCAGCTCCACTCGAATGGAGG
>CAYSPA010000112.1:0-1956 GCA_964432835.1 uncultured Thermoplasmatales archaeon
ACTATGATTATAGGAATCCACTCTCTTTCTGCCTCTCTTATCTTCTTTGCAACACTCTCCTCTCTATCGTCTATATCAACTCTAACCTTGATACCATCTCCCATGTTTTCCAGTTCTTCTGCAAACTTCTTGCAATCCTCAACAAACTCCTGACCAACTGGAATAAATCTAACCTGGGTTGGAGATAGCCATAGAGGAAGCATCGGCTTTTCTCCCTTGTTCATCTTCATCGCTTCTCTCTCGAGCAAAGCATAAAGGCATCTATCAATACTTCCAGATATGCTTGCATGCAGTATGTATGGATATCTCTCCTTACCTTCGCTATCAACATAGGTTATACCAAACCTCTTTGCATTCTCCACGTCTATCTGCACTGTAGATAAAGCACTGGCTTTGTTCGTGGTATCTATAACATTAAACTCAAACTTCATCACGAAGTAGAAGTACCTCTCGTCCCATATCTCCACCAGAACCGGTTTTCCAACTAACCTCACCAACTCCTTTGCAAACTCCTTGTTCTCCTCGTAAAAATCTCTCACAAACCTTATTGCAACCTCATAATCTAAACCAAGAGCCTTCATCCATCTCATCGATGCCTCAAACTGCCTCTTGAACTCTGCTTTTGCCTGCTCCATATCTGCGCAGAGTGTATGCATATCAGGCATGGTAAATGCTCTCAATCTCCTCAATCCAGATAACTCTCCGCTCTGCTCTCTTCTAAAACTGTAG
Source organism: uncultured Thermoplasmatales archaeon (assembly GCA_964432835.1). GTDB lineage: Archaea > Thermoplasmatota > E2 > DHVEG-1 > B18-G2 > B18-G2. The sequence goes on from CAYSPA010000112.1 coordinate 730, forward strand.
TGCGTAAGCTCGTATAACCTCAACGGCAGATTTCTGTAGGATATTATCATGTCCTTTGCTATCATGTACTGTCCAAAACAGGCGGCAAACCTCAGGAACAGTTCTTTGTCATCGGATCTAACTATGTACTGCCTTGCTGGAAACTTCTTCACATACTCGCTGAGAGCAGGATGATCGACATCATACATTATTGGTGTCTCCACCTGCATTCCACCAAGATCTCTGCATATCTCTGTCACATACCTCTCCAGCAAACCCTTAATCAGCCTTCCCTTTGGATACCATCTGAAGTTTCCAGGGTCACTGCTGCTCTCGTAGTCAACGAGCTCCAATCTCCTCATTATCTTCACGTGCGCCGGCTCCGTGGTTGCTCTTCTTGTTCCCTTGCTCTCATACTCGTAGAGAATCTTCAGCTCGGGATAATTGGAATAATCGAAATCGTCAGCATTGACAAGCTCTCCCTCAGGCGTGAGAATGTACCAGTAAGATTGAACCTCCTTTTCCTTCTCAACAGCGGTTTTCTCCGTCTTTGGAGAGACATCTCTTGATAGTTCGGAGAGGGGATGACCCTTACACGAAATCTTGAACGACTTGTACCATCCGAATGGCGCTCTGCCCACATTGAATTTCTCCTTGAGTTTCTCTTCCATTCCTTTGAGTATCTCCATCGCTATTTTGGGTCTTGCCAGGTCTGAGGAAAGGTGAGCATAGGGATAAAGCATGATGTTGAGGGTCTTCAAATCATTCGCCACCTTTTCGATCTCCTCACAGCCACTTTCTATTGCTCCCTGCGGATTCTTCTCATCCTTCTTTTCAACCGCTATAAAGGCAACGAGAGCATCATCCATCTTTCCTTTTTTTCTCTCTTCGCCAACCTCTTCAGGATTCTTTATCGCTTTACTCTTTGCTTCGTACTCTATGAAATCGCTATGGATGAGCAGTAGTTTCATGAGAGTCGAAAAGAAATCAAACTTATTAAAACTAATCTTTCAGTTGTGGGGGAGGCGGCGGAGATGCCTCGCTAGCACGAAAAGAAGCCATTAGCATCTCCAGTGCAATCCCATCTCTCCGCCTGACCTTAAATTCAGTTAGACATTTAAGAAATTTTCGGTTTGCCTTGTTTTCTCTTGGGAACAGGGATGACCCCACTTTTTGTAACGATTTTCCGGATCTGGTGGGCAGTTGGGTAAAATTATATTAATGATAGATGCAAATTAAAGTTTGATG
>CAYSPA010000113.1:0-1821 GCA_964432835.1 uncultured Thermoplasmatales archaeon
CCATCATTTGTGATAATCCATCCCTCGAATAATGGTAAAAGCCCTGTATATCTGCTCAAGCAGTATCATTCTGGCAAGCTGATAGGGAAATGTGAATTTTGATAGAGAAATTATCCCATCTGCCCTTTTCCTGATATTTTCTTCCAGCCCGCTCCATCCGCCGATGACAAAACAAACCTTCTTTCCCTCAATTTCCAGTTTTCTTATAAATTCGGCAAATTCCAGTGAACTCATCTGCTTCCCTCTCTCATCCAGAACGGCAACAAAATCAAATCTGTCTAAATTCGGAATCCTTTCACACTCGACGATTTCAATATTCACGAACTTCTCTATCCTTCGCAGATAGTCCTCCTGCGCCGCCTTGAAGTAATTCTCTCTGAGTTTTCCGAGTGAGATTATGGTTATCTTCACGCTAATTGGATGGACAATTTGATAAAAAGCCTTTCCTTTACATGAAGCAATGATATGCGGAATAGACGAAGCAGGGCGCGGACCCGTGATTGGTCCAATGGTCATAGCGGGTGTTCAGGTTAAGGATGAGAAGGTTCTCGATGGCTTCAGGATAAGGGATTCGAAGAAATGCTCCCCCGAAAGGAGAGAGAAACTTGCAGATGCGATCAAGAGAAAAGCCGATAGGATACACATCGTTGTGTTCGATGCAGACGAGATAGACGAGTTGAGAAAAAGGTTCACCATAAACGAGATAGAGGTGGAGGGTTTCTGCAGAGTGATGAGGGTTTTGAGGTCCGATAGATATTATGTGGACTCTGCAGATGTTGATGAGAAGAGGTTTGCGGATGAGCTGAGAAGAAGGCTGGATTTTGATGCCGAGATAATATCAAGCCATAAAGCTGAGGAGAAATTTGTGGTGGTTGCCGCCGCATCGATAATCGCAAAAACCGAGAGAGACCGTTTTGTCAGAGAGATAGAAAAGAGGTTAAGAGAGAAACTCGACATGCCTCTCGGAAGTGGCTATCCTTCAGATTCCACCACTATAGAATTCTTGAAGGAATGGATAAAGAGATATGGAAAGCTTCCTCCCCACGTCAGGAAATCGTGGAAAACTATCAGAAGGCTGTCAGGCGGGCAGAGCAAGCTATGGTGATTATGATTTTCTCCCCATCTTTTTCCTCAGCCCTTTGATGAAATTGGGCATACTCTGCACATCTTTAACCATGGAGTATCTTGCAAATATGAGCCTGTAATCATGTATGCACCTCGTTCTTCCCTTGAGATTACTCTTTATTTTTCTGTAAAGTTGCCATCCTTTTCGGTCCCAGTCGGTCAGGATAATTATTTCTCTGTAATTCTCTGCAATGAAATCACAGAGGGTGGAGATTCTCTTTCCGCACTGGATGATTATAATTTCTCCATCAAGACCGAGTTTTTTGAGAGCAACAGCATCTCTTTCTCCTTCAACCAAAACGGGTATTTTCTTATTTCTCTCTATCAAATCCGTTAACGCTCTCTCTATCATCTCGAGGGATTCCTCAAGATTCATTTCAACTTGGATAAAATGTATGTTTTACTCCTTTTTATCAGTATCCCCTTATCTTTGCTTTTCCCACCATAGATGAGTTTTATATCTTCTTCACTCACACCAAAGAACTCTGCCAGAAATTTGATGATTGCTCTGTTTGCCTTTCCCTTTACCGGCTCTTCATCGATTTCGAGTTCGATTCTCTTTCTCCACTCGTCGTAGCCAGCTGGGAATCGCCGCCTGCCTCCTATCTTTACTCTGATGTGAATGATGCAACCTTCTTTCTTTTCCTCTATGGCATCTTCCATCATGGCATCCTTATGAGTCCTTCTCTCATGAGG
>CAYSPA010000114.1:0-1767 GCA_964432835.1 uncultured Thermoplasmatales archaeon
AAAGATATATTATCTCCCATATCTCCCCATAAGTGTTGCTTTTGCTACGATGTGTCCAGACATTGCTTTGACAAGATCGCTTCTCCTTGCGCCCTCCGGAAGGTTGAGGAAAGTGTCCAGAGCGTAAACCCTGAAGTAGTATCTGTGAGTTGTTCCCTTTGGAGGACATGGACCACCATATCCTATGTCTCCAAAATCGTTTTCTCCCTGAGGATAATTCAAATCCGCACCTTCCTTGATTTCTGTAACGTTCGCTGGGATATTCCATACAATCCAGTGTGTAAATGTCCCGCCTGGCGCATCGGGGTCATCCATTATTATGGCGAGAGATTTCGCTTCCTCCGGAACATCCGAGAATTCCAGTGTTGGAAAGATGTTTTCTCCGTCACAGGTGTATTTTTGAGGTATGTATCCACCATCAGGAAAACTCGGGGATGAAACCTTCATACCGCTCTTCTCGCTGACACATCCAGCGAGGAGCAGAGCGACAGCAAGAATAATAATGGTAAACCATCTCATGACATACAGATAAAATCAGGAAATATTTAATATTGTTCCTCCATTCGAGGAGCCGATGAGATACAAGCTGGTGGCATTCGATATGGATGACACTCTTCTCTCAGGTAGAACCATCTATGTACTGGCTGACAGAAAGAATTTCAGGGAAGAGATGGATAAGATCATTTCCATGAAGATTCCGAACTATATCAAGACCATAGAAATAGCAAAGTTCCTCAGAGGCATGAGCGTGGACGAATTCCTCCAGATATTCAGGAGCATTCCTCTCAATAAAAACGTCCCCGAGGTCATAAAGGAACTGAAGGAGATGGGCATGAAACTCGCGATAATAAGCAACAGCTATGATCTCGGAGCAAACGATCTTGCGCGGCGACTTGGCTTCGATTTTGTGATAGCAAATAAACTCGTTGTGGAAAATGGGGTGATAACCGGAGAGGTCATACCATACACCACGGAAAATGTGGACGATATCAGCGACTGCAGATCCTGCTCGGTATGCAAAAGAGACGCTCTCCTCGAGATCTGCAGAAAGATGGGCATAGATCCATCGGAGAGTATAGCGGTTGGAGATGGTGGGATCGACAGATTCATGCTTGAGATCGCCGGTCTTGGCGTGGCATACCGTCCAAAGGTCAACCTGATCAAATATGCGGATGTGATCATAGAGGATATGGCAGAACTTCTCGATCTCGTAAGATAGGGATAATGCAGATCCCCCACAAAAAATTTATAAAATATCACCAGATGTATACCACAAGTTTTGGAGAAGGATGGAAAGATGGAAGAAAACAGGATAGAGATCGATGAGGATGAAGAGATATTTGGCGGGGAATATGACGATTCGATAACCCTCACGATAAGCGATGTCGATGAGAAAGGAAACGAAATTTTCAAAATCATCCCCGCGGACACTCTTTACGTTAAATTCAACAAGGACGAGGGATCGATAACTCTGTGCTCCACATCGGATTTCGATGAAGAAGATGTCATAGCCGAGATAAGGATGTCAGCCAAGGCCTTTGAGAACTTTATCAGCGATGTTGAAAAATTCATAAAGAGCAGGAAACTCAAACAGGCGAAACTGGACCAGTTTTTGGATGAGGAATAAATAAAACAAAATCAAACCCAACATCCATTACCAGTCAGAAAATTTTTTAATTCCATAATAAAATAGTTCTTCATAGCCTGGAGGAAACCGGCTCCTCTGATCGATGATGAGGCAGTCGCTCCCCTCCAGGCACATTCTCA
>CAYSPA010000115.1:0-1734 GCA_964432835.1 uncultured Thermoplasmatales archaeon
TCTGTTCCGTTTTGTGTCACATTCACCCATATCGTTGAATCCCCAGATGGATTCCACTCTTCTATCCAGTAACTTAACTTTGTGCGATCTGCCTGGCAAAATCTTATATCGCTTCCATCCGGGTTTGCTTTTGAATAATTGAAATTGTCGGGAGTTAATACAATCTTTACCTGGTAATTTGGTGCCGGAGTCGCTGGATTCAGGGTAATGGGTCGTCGATATTTCCAATGAATATCCCACCATGGAGCCGGATCCTTCCATGCGGTTTCGGAGAATGATGAAAGACCATTCGATGATAAGACATCTACCCTTACGGCATATTCTTTCTCCAGAGTGTCATGCACCCTCCATCTCCCAGACCACAGACCGAGTCTCTCTGTACCTGCCAGCAAATCCATCTCCACGGTATCGACGCCCGCTTCATGGAAAAATGTTGCAATAACCCTTTCTATACCCGTGGCATCGTGTATCAAAGCATAGGCGGTTATGGTTTCGCCACATCTGGCCTTTTGAGGAGTTACGAATGTTTTTATTATGGTGGGTTCGGCATGTGGAGAGAGGAGATGCTTTTCCTCCGTGTTTTCCACGACATTTTGATATCCGTCAGTTGATATGGTGAGAGATATTAGCACGGCAAATAACATACAGTATGCGAGGATTTTTTCTAATCTAATGATGCATCCCTCCGCAATCCCCTCCTCGTGCGGATTGCCCTATTATGCTCTTATCCGGGTATTTATCATAGAAATCTCATCAATTTAAAAACTTTTGGTTTTGGGGTTATTTCATCTTTCGGGGGTGAGGTTACATCATTCTCTCACAGAAATAATTATCGATAGAGGATGAGGTGCGATACGATGTATCTCTCATTCATCAAACTTCTTTTCTCCAGCGTATATCGGAATATCAAGCCAGTTTTCTGGTGGAACAAATGGGCATGCGTAATTTGAATTATAAGCACACCACGGATTGTATGCTTTATTAAAATCCAGTATCCATTTTCCATCGGGGGTTTTATCTGTCTCTTCATGGAGGTCTATGTATCTCCCTGCTCCATAAGTTTCCTCTCCATTGGTTCTATCCCTGAATGGCACAAATAATCTGGTGTCATCTGGGCTATCTTTGTATGCCTGTAACTTGCATTTTTTACCATCCACCTCAAATCTGAACTCTCCCCATCTTATGTACTCTCTTTCAAAGCCCGCTGTATCTAATATCCTGAGGGTTTCCCTTTCTCCATGCTCGTGTAAAGGTAAAACAAATCTGTATTTTGGGTCTATCGGATAGTAGTTTAATCCTTTGAATGCCTTTTTCTTATCTGGGGGTAGAGGGGATCTGGAATCTTCTTTAAAGAATATGTCTTTATTTCTTCTCATCTCCTCTATCTCTTCTATCCAACCCATACACTAACAATAAAGAGTGGAACTATATAAACGGATTTGGTTGACGAAACACCGAGGAGAAATGTAAAACGGGTTAGCATGATTGGAAAAACATCCATGGCATGGGGAAGAAATCTTAATGAGGCAGAAGTGATTTAAAATATAAATGTGCAGGGGTACCCGAGTGGTCAAAGGGGCAGGGCTTAGGACCCTGTGGCGTAGGCCTTCGTGCGTTCGAATCGCACCCCCTGCATTTTTCTAACCTGGAGGTTAAGGATGAAAGTAATAGCATTCACGGGTATGCCCGGCTCCGGGAAAAGCGAAGCTGTTAAGGTGGCGAGAGAAATGGGAA
>CAYSPA010000116.1:0-1696 GCA_964432835.1 uncultured Thermoplasmatales archaeon
AAACAGGATTTAACAGAAGAGCTGGGTATAGATCATGTGATATGGGGAGAGACCGAGCACGTTATAGGAGATATTTTCAGGGATATAGAGAGCGGTGGGGCAGACAAATTTATAAAAATCAAAACATGGCCAAAGATAGAAGAGATTCCGCCAGTTGTCAACCCAACTTATAAGGGAATGATAGAGGTTATGAGGGGCTGTGGTAGAGGTTGTAGATTCTGTTCTCCTAATCTGAGAAAAGCCAGATTTTATCCTCTGGAGAAGATAATGCAGGAGGTAGAGGTTAATCTACGAGTTGGACAAAAGAAGATGTGGCTACACAGCGAGGATATATTCAACTACATGGTTGAGGATAGGAAAAACTTTTATCCAAATGAAGATGCGGTGATAGGACTATTTGAAGCAATTCTGGAAAAAGCTGAGTTTGCAAATCCAACCCATGGAACCGTAGCCGGCGCCCTTGCTGCGCCAAGGATACTGAAAAGGGTTGCCGAATTGAATCATGCCGGAATAAACAGATGGGTTGGTATACAGGTTGGGTTTGAGACAGCATCTCCGGAGCTGATAAAAAAGATAGCAAACAACAAGATGAAACCGTTCAGCGCTGATGAGTGGCCATGGGTTTTGCTGAATGGAACCTATGCCTTCAATAAATTTTACTGGTTCCCTGCATATACCACTATAGTTGGCTTACCATGGGAGACAGATGAAGACAATATCGACACCGCAAGATTGATTCTCACGATGGAGAAAAAATTAGAAGAAAAACTTGGAGAGAGGGCACATTTCACCGTAACTCCTCTGGGCTTTATTCCAATGGCTGGTTTGAAAGAGGGTAATTTCTTCGATGCAAATGAACATCTCACAAAGGGAAGGATTTTGCACATCTACCACGCATGGCGCCACCTTGCTTATGAGGTTGACCATGGTCTGAAAAGGGTGGCAAAAGAAAATCCGAATCTTGCAATGTTTCTACCACTCGCAAAGCTCGGTTCAAGACTGGTTGTGCAGAGTATAAGGAAGTGGGCGATGAGAAGAGGAGTTGATGTTGATAAACCACTCGATCTGATGGATATAAGGATAGAAGAAATAGATATGGGGATAGAGCGCAGCTTCTCCAAACCGGTGGCAACTGAAGATAAGATCGAGCTTGTTACCACTTCCTATAGATGGATCAGGTTATAGACTGAAAAGGTTAAAGTATGAAAATCACCTTCAAAACAAAGGGGGGTTGAGGTGGTATGGAGAAAAAGGAAATGAATGAAGCCGAAATCATAGATTATCTGAACAAGGTTCTGGACAACAAGGTTTTGAAGTTTATCGTGAAAAGGATGGCAAGGATAAAGAGGATAGAGAAGGCGTTTGGCATATACGCTGGCGTGGAAGATGGAAATGCGATGGATAGGATTTATGCGGGCATAATAGGTGGAGCGATAGAGAGAGGGGCGAAGAGATTCAATGTTGAGGGAGAAATGATAAAGAATTTTTTGAAGGATCCCTACATGAGAAAGGCATTTGCGGTTATCATTGGAAGCATAGCCGAGTATGGCATTACCGTACCTCAAAGACTTCTCGCTCCCTTCATGGTTGTGTGGGACTTTACAAAGCAGTGTAATCTCAGATGTAAGCATTGTTATGCAAACGCAAGCAATAAGCCTGCGGAAGATGAATTAACCCTTGAAGAGAGAAAAGAAGT
>CAYSPA010000117.1:0-1585 GCA_964432835.1 uncultured Thermoplasmatales archaeon
TCCTTCAACCGATGGATCGGAAACTACTGGAGTGGTCACTCTTCGGGTCCAAAGATCATCTCCGGAAAGATACGCATCCCTATAACTCCCTTCTATGCAATAGAGCTTCCATGGATAAACGTCGATTTTCATCCAGCAAAAGAGCCTTATTATTAACAGAGCCGGCGGAGGGATTCGAACCCCCGACCTGGTGATTACAAGTCACCCGCTCTACCAGCTGAGCTACGCCGGCTTTCCATTAACAACGATATCAAAACAGGTATAAAATTCTCTCGGTGCGTAGGTCTTTATTTTGTTTATGTTCACCACGTCTATGCAGTTTTTCGAAATCCTCCTTAGGTATCCTATATGGTTCTCGATGTCAGTTTCTTTAACAATAGCATAGTAATGTATGCATGTCCCCCTCTTTGATACGGTAAGGGCATCTGGAAGAAACTCTCTCGCACCAAACGGCAAGTTCATGATGATCCTGTCGGCTCTTACACCCTTCTCCGCAAGTTCCCGAACTATTTTGCTGGAATCCCCTTCCATGATCTCTATCTTGTGAAGTAATTTGTTTCTCTTAACATTTTCCATTGCAAGTTTGATCGCCTTTCTGTTAATGTCTATGGCATAAACTACCTTTGGATTTGCATATTTTGCTATCATCAGAGAGAATGGGGCGCAGCCGGCGAACATGTCTATAACAATTTCACCATCTCTCACCAGTTTTGCGATCCTGTATCTTTCTCTTGATAATCGGGGTGAAAAGAAAACCTCTGCCACATCCACCACCATCTCGATACCGTATTCTCTGTACAGTGTTTCTGTCTTTCTTTCACCCGCCAAGAATTCCAGTTTTCTCGTTCTCAGCTCTCCGCTGACGGGTTCTGCATGATAAACCGCCCTGATATTTCTGTGTGCCTTCAACAGCGCTTTTCCTATCTCTTCCCCATATCCCCTCAGCTCCCGTGGTATCTTTATTAAGATGATGTCCCCTATTATATCGTAAGACGTGGGGAGAAGTTTTTTCAGTTCCTTATCCGGTATTTCAACGACATCCTTGTACGTGTTGATTCTCTCTTTCTTTGGTATGAATTCATCCTCGAACAGTTCAAAACCCTCTATCACTCCGGTAACCGGGAGTATGAGAAAATCTTTCTCTCTCTTGGGGTACAGATCCTCTCTGAGCACACCCTCTCTTTTCAACCTCCTCCTGATTTCTTCTCCCCTTTTCAAGGGGACTCTGATGGCTACAGATTTCATCCTTTCCCGGAAAGTGTACCGGTTAAAAAATTATTTTGGAAGTGGTGGAGTCCCGCCTCCCGGATTTGAACCGGGGACCTGTCGGTTTCCTGCCCAGAGCGTGGGGTCTACAGCCGACCGCTCTGGCCAGACTGAGCTAAGGCGGGCGAATATAAATAGTAATTTCTGGTATTTTAATCTTATCGAAGTAGATACTGCTGGGTCAGTTGTGGATGCCTCTCATAGCTATCGTGATATTATGTAGCACACCTCAAGATAGAAATTTTACTCATCCACAAACAACTTTAAAGTGCCAATTTTACATCGATTTTTCTAGGAGGAAGTAATTTCGGGATAACAC
>CAYSPA010000118.1:0-1512 GCA_964432835.1 uncultured Thermoplasmatales archaeon
TGCACCATTTTTCGACCTCCCTGAAAATCCTATCATAGTACCTTTTCCTCTCATCAAACAACCTCTCTCTATAAATCCTTTCGAGGTCTCTGGGTAGATTCCTCTGGATATTCTCCCAAACTCCCTCCTTTAGATGGAGATCATCAACGATAATCACATCGGCGCCATGCCTTGCGAAACATTCCACGATCTCTTCAACCTCCTCAACCTCTATAGTTGGATATGCGGGACCAAGAAAGACATAGTTTCTGATTCCCTCTTTTGACAGTTTTTCCAGCGCTCTCAATCTCTTCTCGATCGCCGGCGCCCTCGGTTCCATCAGCTTCCTTTCATCATCTCTTAAGGTCGGTATGGTTAGTCCAACCACAACCTCTTTCACCTTTTTCAGCACATCGATATCTCTCACAATGAGATCAGATTTTGTCTGGACATCGAGGGGAAAATCACTCTTCGCTATCTGCTCTATGCACAGTCGGGAAAGTTTATACTTTTTTTCCAAAGGTTGATAAGGATCGGTGACGGTTGAAAGTCCTATAACTCCCCTCTCTTTCTTCTTCAATTCCTTAGCTAAGACGCTCGGTATATTCCTTCTGATCTCAACAAACTTTCCCCACTCCTCTCTCGGAATTGAAAGAACATTTGGAACATAACAGTAAAGACATGCATGCTCGCAACCGCGATATGGATTAAGGCTGTAATCGATATCGGGTAACTCGGATTTTGAGAGGGCGGTTTTGCAGTAGATCTCCTTAATTCTCATCAAAACTCCTCTAATCTCCTCTGCATCAGCAAATCCTTCAGAATGGCACTGTTCTTTATCCATCTCTCCACAGGAATATCCATGAATTTGCGAATCTCCTCAAGAACTTCCTTCAGACTCTCGCATTTCGTATACTCTCTTTTTAAAGCAGCCCTGACAGCTTCCCTCACATTCCACACTCCAACCGGTAGTATATAGCCGGGATGTGCTTCTCTCAGAACTATAACCCCCGCCTGGCGCCGTTCTTGGTTAAGTTTCTCGTTGACCGCTAACCTCGCTGCATAGTAACAGCCGCCAATCTCAGCATAGGTCTTTCTTCCCTTGTAGAATTCATAACTGTTGAACATGGATATGCTTTTCCCATAAGGATTCCAGGTGGTTTTTGGATACCATGCCTCTATGAGTTCATATCTCCATGTTGTTGGTAGAAATATCACAATCCACCTGTTGTCGAGTTTCTCATATTTGTAGACTCTGTACTCGTTGATAAGAGGATACTGTTTGGTGTTCTTCATCAGTTCCTCTCCAATCATCGAATCCACTGCTGTTATGCTCCACCTGGTTGGGACGAATCTTCTGTATTTTTTCTCTCCAAATGCCCCAACGCTGAAGGCTTTCTGTATCCTAGATATCAGGACACCCCTCCTATAAAGTTCCAGAACGGCATCTTTTGCTTTGAGATCGGTATCGTAATATGCTTTCTCGATATGATGATCGTATTTCGGGTTCGAGATATCAATGTATCTTATTGG